>JAKZVK010000832.1:0-3356 GCA_047516085.1 Bryobacterales bacterium | reverse complement strand
CTCGAGGTTGTCTGGCGCCGACTCTTCGCAGACATGCACGAGACTGAGCTGAAGCGGTCCCGGACCCTGGCAGGAGCTCTTGCTCGGCACTAGCAATTACACGGCGCACCAACGTAGCGCAAGCTTCGCTTCGCGTGCCTTGCGCACCGTGCGCGCCTTCTGTCGACGGGTTCCCCGGCGTGAGGTGGCTACGGTTTCGCGGACACTTAGGTGTGCGGTAGGTGCGGTTGCTCTAGAGAGGGCAGCACCATGATGGCGGAGGGGGCCGGAGAAGTCAAGAGGGAGGCAGTGGAAACAGGGGCTGGAGGGGCTGGAGGGCGACCAACGGGAGCCCGGGAGCCGGCCGGCGAAGAGGTGGCGCAGCAGGGCCCGGCGGCGGCGGCGGCGCGCTCCAGGCCCGCTCGAACTCTACCGGGGAGAGATAGCCGAGCGCCGAATGGCGACGGCGCCGGTTGTAAAAGCCCTCCAGGAATTTGAAGATCTCGCCTTGCGCTTGCTCGCGGCTCTCGAACGGGGTGCGTTGCAGCAATTCGCATTCGACTGTGGCGAACAAGCTCTCGGTCATGGCGTTATCGAAACAGCTGCCTAAGCCTGCGGCCCGGCACCCTTCCGGGTGCGGCTCTGTTTCTTAGTAACGAAATCTCGCGGACAGTCCGCTAGGAGATCACTACCGTCCGCAGGTGCTGCGAGTTGTCTTCGAGGAAGGTCCTCTTGTTCTCCAGCTCCTGCTCGGTCGGTTGTACGTTCCCATTCGCATCGATGGCGCGCGAGACGAGCGTGTGCTCTCCCGGTGTGGCCCCGTTCCAGATATACGTGAATAGCTTCCAGGAGAACTTGCTGCTCGTGGCCGGGTCCATCGTCGCCGCTTGCCAGGGGCCATCGTCCACGCGGACCTCGACCGCCTTTAAGGGGGTTCCGTCGTTCAACGCCACGCCGAGTACCTTGTGGCGGTTGCCCTCGCGGGTGACGCGCGCGATGAACGACTTCAACCGCATGCGGGTGACCGCAGTCTCCTTCCACTTCACCTCACCGTTGATCGTCTCGCCCCTCAAGGTGCGGTACCAGCGGGCTTGATACTTGCCGAGATAGGGATCTTGCTGGACGTGGATTTCCGACAGCCATTTGACGTTGGCCACGCCGTACCATCCCGGAACGAGCAGGCGAAGAGGGGAGCCTTGGTGGCGGGTGAGTGGCTCGCCGTTGAGTGCGTAGGCCAGCAGAGGCTCGGGCGACAGCGCCTTTTCGCGCGACAGGCTGCGGCCGTATTGCTGGTCCACGTTGTAGGTGCGGCCGCGGAACTCCACTTCCTCTTCGCCATGATCGGCTCCGAAGAAGACGAACTCGCGCGCCCCGGCCGCTAGGCTGGCCCGGTCGAGCACCTCGCGGAGCCGGACCCCGGTCCAGTGTCCGTTGCTCACGAGAGCTTGGAGCGGGCGGCGGTTGCCCGAGCACTCGAAGCCAAAAGCGAATTCGGTGCTGGGCATCTTGCGCAGCTCGTCGAGCGACAACGACTGCGGCCGCTCCACCAGCCCGGAGACCTTCAGGCGAAACGCCGCCGGGTCGATTTCGGGATGGCCATAGTGCTGGACCGTGAAAAACTTATTTGTGGCTGTGAACGGGCCGTCGATGGTGCGAATGTCGAGCATTCGCCGGTCATTCCCTCGCACAAAACTGACATTGTCAGGCAGGTCGGTAAAGGGCACGACGGTTTCGCCTTGCGCCAGCGCCGGGAGCGCCCCAATGGGGATGCCGAGCAGGCCTAGTCCCGACACGCCGAGGCCTCCCTTCAGAATCTCGCGACGAGTGCTCTTTTTCGTCATACTTGACCTCCTTTAGCAGCTTTGCTTTTCGCGCGCTCTTGCTGAGCAGAGGCTATCATATCCGATCGCCTATTGACAATCGCTTAATAATATAGTGACATTCTATTTCTGGTGTTGTAGAGCCGGGTCATGGGAAATCCAGCGGGAGTTCGACACGACTTTGACGCATGGGAGAAGCGGCGGATGAAAGCCGCGAAACTGCTGAAGCAGGGGTTGTCGGAATCGGAGGCAGCGCGGCGCGCAGGCGTGCACCGCCAGTCGGTGAATCGATGGTCACGGCAGATGGCGGAGTCTGGGAAGTCGGGACTGAACAAGGCCGGGCGAGCCGGGCGCAAGCCGCGGCTGAGCCGGGCGGATCTGAAGAAGATCGAGTCCGGGTTGAAGCACGGTCCCGAGGCGCTGGGATACGACACGCCATTGTGGACGGCGTGGCGTGTGGCGCAGTTGATCGAGGAAGAATGCGGCGTGCGATTCCATCCCGGCCATGTGTGGCGGATCCTGCGGCAACTGTCAATCATCCAATTCTGCTCCCCTCTTTATATCCCTATTTCTAAACGGGAATTCATTGGACGGTCGAAGACGGCCCCGGACAGGTTGGCGAGCGATCAACCCACGAGCCATGGCCAACTTGTACGCATATCCGGGGCGCCGATTCACGCTGTCAGAAGCTGCTGCAAAGTATATCCGTCCAATTTCCGTCGTCAAGTTTCAATGAGGCCGCCGACAGAAGACGCGCGTCACTCGGCGGCTGTGGCAGCAGATCGGCGTGGACTGCCAGTCGATGCCCACCAGTCACACCGCAGTCCGCCACGGCGTGAGTGGGGGCCGGGCTCGGCGGGCCTTCTTGGCCGAATGGGATCGCACCCCGGTGCGCCGCCGCCCGCGGCCTGCCGTTTACCCACAAGTATTGTCGGGACGCAGTCGCTTATAGAAATCGCTGGTCCGGTCCAGCCTGAGCAGTCTCTCGTAGGTCTGTGCGGTAGTCGCGAGTCGGGTATAGCCTTCCCAGAGTTTCGCGTGGCCTGGTGGCGAGTCACGTTTGCGGTTGAGATAGCCACCCAGCATGGCCATGGTGAGCACCGCACGCCCGAGATTGTCGGGCGGTGGTAGCTTGTGATCTTTGGCGAAGTCCTCCCAGGCAATGATCTCGATGTCGGAGAAGAGGATGTCGGCCTGCAGCTCGGGCGTGTCGCGGCCCAGCAGCGTCATCGCGGTGAGGCGCCAGGCGATGACTGCATTGATGGTCACTGCCCGCTCAATCCGCTCGCCGGTGCGATGGCCGAGATATTCGATCTTGCAGCCGGACTTGAGCACGCGGTGCCAGTCTTCGATGCGCCAGTGCAGGCGATACCATTCGAGGATTTTGAGGGCCTGCTGCCTGGATGTCACCGGCAAGGAGGTCAACAGGAACCATTCCAGTGGCTCGAGGTTGTCTGGCGCCGACTCTTCGCAGACATGCACGAGGCTGAGCTGAAGCGGTCCCGGACCCTGGCAGGAGCTCTTGCTCGGCACTGGCAATTGCACGGCGCACCAACG
>JAKZVK010000831.1:0-9718 GCA_047516085.1 Bryobacterales bacterium | reverse complement strand
ACCAATCAAGTCCGGCCCGTCAGGCTCGACCAGACCGGCGATCTGCGGGCGCCGTTGTCGTTCCTGCTCGGGCGGCTCCGGTTCCGCCGCCAGTTCCGTAACCTGCACTTCGAGGAGATCGACGGCCGCACCACTCTCGTCGGCGAAGGACGTCCGGGCAAGGACTACTACAGCCGCGTGGAGTTCCGCTACGATCCGGACGATTTTCACCTGGAGCGCATCAACGTGATCGGCCGCGACGATACCGTCACGACGTTTACGTTCAAAGGGGAGATCGTGAATGCGAGCATGGACCCGGCGCTGTTCGAGTTCCAGCCACCCGCCGGAGCCGAGATCCTCGAGATGCCGCCTCGCGCCGGGGGTGGGCAGTGAGCGAGTACGTCTGTAAGTACGCCGACCTGCAGGGGCGCGTGCACCAAGAGGTCGAGACGGCCGAGTCAGAGGACGAAGTGCGGCAACGTTTCTCGGATCGCGGGTTTCTGATCTACTCGGTCAAGCCGCGCGGGGCCTTGCGCAATCTCGGTTTGGAGGAGGCGGGTGCCGCATCCAAGGGCCGCATCAACCTCGAGCAGTTTCTCATCTTCAATCAGCAGTTCATCACGCTCACGCGCGCCGGGCTACCGATCCTCAAGTCACTCGAGTTGCTGGTCGGCAACATCAAGAACGGCCGCTTGCGCGAGCACCTCGAAGCGATCCACCAGGACGTCAGGTCGGGACATCCTCTCTCGGACGCCTTCGGGGCCCGGCGCGCCTTCCCCGCCATCTACGTCACCTCTTTGATGGCCGGCGAGAGGAGCGGCAGTCTCGCCGAGGTCATCGAGCGTTACGTCATATACCAGAAAGTAGCGCTGTCGGTGCGCAAGAAGATCACCGTCTCACTCATCTACCCCGCCCTGCTGGTGACGTTGGTGGGCATCCTGATCATCTTCCTGGTCACCTACGTCGTTCCGGAGTTCGCCTCGCTCTACGAGAGTATGGATGCCGAGCTTCCCTACATGACGCAACTGCTGGTTTCGTTCGCGCTGACGGTCAGCGAAAGCCTCGGTTTGATCGTGCTGGCGCTGGCCGGGCTGGCCGGGCTAGTGACATGGTGGCTGCGTTCCGAGAGCGTCCGCTATGCGATCGACCGTTTTAAGCTCAAAATCCCGGTTTTCGGTCAGATCTGGATCAAGTACCAGGTCGCACAGCTTTGCCGGCTGCTGGGCACGCTGCTCGAGGGAGGCATCCCTCTGCTCCAAGCGCTCGACACCACCGGCAAGTCGCTGGGCTCGCGCCTGCTGCGGGAGGCGATGGGCCAGGCGCGGCAGATGGTCAAAGAAGGACAGCCGCTTTCGAAAGGGCTGCTGGCGGCCGGCGTCTTCCCGTCGCTTTCGATTGAGATGATTAATGTGGGCGAGGCGACGGGCTCTTTGCCGGCGATGCTGACCTCGGTGGCCGAATTCTTTGACGAAGACGTCAACACCATGATGACCGCCGCGCTTACGCTCATCGAGCCGGCCATCATGATCTTCATGGGCGTGTTCGTCGCCTTTGTGCTGATCTCGCTCTATCTGCCGATCTTCAGTTTGGCTGAGAACATTTAGACGACACCATGGCAACCCAAGAACAGCCGTTGCGGGCCGACCCGGTGGTCGAAGAGCAGGAGGCGCGCTCCCTCGCCGAGCGCTACCGCTATCAGTTCATCGACCTTTCCCTCGTCAGCATCGACGCTGAGCTCTTCCGCTCGATCCCTGTCGAGCTGATGTTCCGCTACAACTTCGTGCCCGTCGAAGCCAACAACGGCAGTCTCGACATCGCCATCGCCGACCCACGCCAATTGGCGACGCTCGACGAAATCTCGCTACTGCTCGACAAGAAAGTCCGCATCAAGGTCGCCACACTCTCGCAGATCAGCGGGCTGCTCAAGAAGACCGAACAGTCCCAACGCGTTCTCGAGGAAGTCACCGAAGGCTTCGTGCTCGACGTCGTCCGCGACGACGACGCGGGCGATGAGACGATCTCGATCGAGAAGCTCACCGGCGACAGCGACATCAACCCGGTCATCCGCCTGGTCGATACCACCATCTTCAACGCGCTCGAACGCCGCGCCAGCGATATTCATATCGAGACCCGCACCGACGAGGTGGCTATCAAATACCGCATCGACGGCGTGCTGCACTATGCCATGCCGCCGATCTCGAAAGACTGGGACCAGACCATCGTTTCGCGCATCAAGGTCATGTCGGAGCTCGACATCGCCGAGCGCCGGGTGCCCCAAGACGGACGCTTCCGCGTACGCTACAAGGGCCGGCAAATCGACTTCCGCGTCTCGATCATGCCCACCGTCCACGGCGAAGACGCCGTGTTGCGCGTGCTCGACAAGGAGTCGATGAGCGAGAAGTTCCACCAGTTGTCGCTCGACGTCGTGGGCTTCTCCGAGAAAGACCAAAAGACCTTCGACCGCTACATCCGCGAGCCCTACGGGATGGTCTTGGTCACCGGCCCGACCGGCAGCGGTAAGACGACGACGCTCTACGCCGCCCTGAGTGAGATCAAGACCGACGAAGACAAGATCATCACCATCGAGGACCCGGTCGAGTACCAGATCAAAGGCATCACGCAAATTCCGGTCAACGAGAAAAAGGGCCTGACCTTCGCCCGCGGCCTGCGCTCGATCTTGCGGCACGACCCCGACAAGATCATGGTCGGTGAGATCCGCGACTCCGACACCGCGCAGATCGCGATCCAATCGGCGCTGACCGGGCACTTGGTCTTCACCACCGTACACGCCAACAATGTGGTCGACGTGCTCGGACGCTTCCTCAACATGGGTGTCGAGGCGTATAACTTCGTCTCGGCCCTGAACTGCATCCTGGCGCAGCGGTTGGTGCGTCTGATCTGCGAGCACTGCAAGACCAATGTCCGCTATCCCGACACCCTGCTCGAGGAATCGGGCCTCGACCCCAACGAGTGGCGCGATTTCGATTTCGCCGAAGGCCCCGGCTGCATCGAATGCGCCGGGACCGGGTACCGCGGACGTACCGCCATCCACGAGTTGCTCAATATGACCGACCAGATTCGCGAGTTGATTCTCGACCGTAAGCCGTCGTCCGAAGTCTTTAGGGCAGCCCGCCAGGAGGGCATGATGTCGCTGCGTGAGTCGGCGGTCGAGCGCGTCAGAGCCGGCATCACGACGCTGTACGAGATCAACAAGGTGACGTTCATCGACTAATGACCGGCGCATCCCTACTGAGGCGGCTCAAGTACGCCGTGCAAGACCCGCCGCCGCTGCTCGTCTTCGAGGTGAGCGAGCAAACGGTCTCGGTCGTTCGCCGCCACCCGAAAACTTACGAGGTTGACGCCAAGTCGCGCCGCGACTTGCCCCCGGGCGTTGTCGATGCCGCCCCCGGGCGCCCCAACGTCCAGCAGCCCCAGGTGCTCGAAGAAGCCGTGCGCGAAACGATCGACGAGCTGGGCCCTGTCCGCCGCCCCGACGTCGCAGTCATTCTGCCCGACGCCTGTTCGCGCCTTACCGTGTTGGACTTCGATCAGCTCCCGTCCGACGCCAACGAACGGCTCGGGCTGATTCGCTGGCGGCTCAAGAAAACCGTCCCTTTCAACATCGACGAGGCCCGCATCTCCTACCGCACCTGGTCCGCCGGCAAGGGCACGACCGCCCTCGTAGCCGCGACGCCGCCCGAGGTCGTCCACCAATACGAAACGCCGTTCGAGCAGGCTGGACTTTGGCCCGGCTACGTTGCCCTTTCCTCCCTCTGTGCGCTCAACCTGTTGCCCGACGGGGAGATGACCCTCTTCGCGAAGCTCGCCGGCAGCTCGATGACCATGGCCGCGGTCGAAAAGGGCGTCGTGCGAATGATCCGCTGGGTGGAGCTGACTCCCCGCGCCGGCTCGGCGGGCATGGACGTGTGGGACGACGTCGCCGGAGACCTCTATCCCACGCTGGTGTTCGTCAACGACAACTTCGAGACGCCGGTTTCCAAAGTGGCTTTGTGCGGGTTCGGTGAATCCGAGTCCGGCGCGTACGAGCATCTTGCCGGCGAGCTGGGCTGCCCCGTCGAGGCGCTTCATTCGCCCGGCGGCCCGCTTCATGGATCGGACGCGGGCATCTGGGGATACCTGAGCAGGAACTGAGAGAGCGAACGCCGTGAACCTCAATCTCAACCTCGCATCGCAGCCGTTCGGCCGCCGGCGCCTGTTCACGCTCGCCTCTTCGGCGTGCGCCGCCGTCTTGACCGCGCTAGCCGTCGCACAGGTGATCTACTACAGCCAAAACCACGAGTTGCCTCCGCAGCTCATCGCCACCGAAGTCCGTCTTCGCGGCGAACTCAGGAAGCTGCAGGGCGAAGAAGCCGAGCTCAAGCAAAAACTGGCCGAGCCCGCCAACGTCGAGGTGCTCGGCCGGTCGATGTTCCTCAACCAACTGCTGCATCGCAAGGGAATCTCGTGGACGCGCACCTTCGCCGACCTCGAGCAGATCTTCCCGCCACGGGTGCGCGTGGTGCAGGTGCGTCCCGTGGTCACGCCCGACAATAAGATCTTCCTGGCGATGACGGTCGGAGCGGAGACGCCGCTGGACTTTGTCGAGTTGATGAAGGTGCTCGAGGAGTCCGAGCTATTCGGCTTTCCTGAGGTCGTCGGCGAATCGCCTCCCACGGAGAACGATCCGGCCTACAAATACAATTTCTCGGTGAGCTATGACCAGCAACTCTGAGAAGAGCCGGAACGGTGCCGGGGCGACCCGCTGGCTGTCGCGGTTGCGGCGGCGCCTCTCGCGCCGGCATGTGCTCTTCGGAGTGCTCGCGTTGTTCGCATTCGACGCGCTGTTCTACGCCTTCGCCGTTCACCCGCTGGCCGCCCGCGAAGAGGAGCAACGCGTCTTCGTCACGACCTTGCGCGGCCAGATCGACCGCAAGAGCAAGGAGATCGAGACGCTCAAGATGGTGGTCGGCAGGATCGAAGCCGCCCGTGTCGAAGGCGAAACGCTGATGCAAGACATCTTGATGGTGCGCCGCACGACGTACTCCAGGCTGATCGCCGAGCTGATCGAGGCGGCGAACGAGGCCGGCATCGAGGCGCGCGAGCGTAACTACGATCTCGACGTGATCGCCGACGCCGAGGAATACGGCGCCATTACGGTGACCGCATCCTTCCGCGGAGAGTACGACAAGCTGGTGAAGCTGTTGAATCGCCTGGACCGCTCTGAGAGGTTTCTCATCATCGGCGCGCTCGGGGACGTTCCACGCTCGGATACCAACGAGCTGCAGATCAATCTGAAAATCGATACGTTCATTCAGGGTTTGTGACCACTCGCGACGTATGAAAGTTGGGGCCGAGAAGAACAAGGTCATCGTGCTGGCCGCGGTGTCGCTGATCGCAGCCTACACGGTCTACTCGCAAATCTTTGCGGGACCGGAGACCGTGAAGCGTCCGCCGCCCGCGCCGGCTCAGCAGACGGCGCGGCCGCGGCCAAAACGCTCCACGCCGGCGCAGACCCAAGCGCAAACGAGCGGTGGCCAGTTCCGGCCTACCTTCGGTACCGGTAACGACGACGAAGTGCTCGACCCCATGACGGTCGACCCCACCTTGCGGACCGACCTGCTCGCCAAGGTCCGCGCGGTCGAGTTCACGGGCGTCGAGCGCAACCTGTTCCAGTTCGGCGAACGCAAGAAGAAGGTCGAGCCGCCTTCGGCCGACCAGCTAGCCGAGGCCCAAAAGCGCCTCGACGACGCTCGCAAGGTCAAGGCCGGCCCAGCCAAGAAGCCCGCGCCGGCGGCCGGCACGCCCAAGAAAGCGCCGCCCATTCAGCTCAAGTACTACGGATTCGCCCACGAGCCCAACGGCAGCCACCGGCGCGCCTTTCTGCTCGACGGAGAGGACATCCTCATCGGCGGCGAGGGCGACGTTTTCAAGAAGCGCTACCAAATCGTTCGCATCGGGATGAACGGCATCGTCATGAAAGACCTGCAATTCGACGAGGACCAAACCCTAAATCTCGAGGAGATCTAGCGATAGAAAAATGAGTAGTGTCTCAGTTTGCGTTACGCTCCATGCCGCACGGAAGCAGTCGCCTTCAGGCGGCTTCCGCGCGAAGCGCGGTGTAGGCCGGTCGTTCACGGCCGGTTCAGCGCTCGCAGCTAAGGGCTGGAAGGGCGTTTTGAACGTCCTTCTTCCTTCCGCCGGCTTGAGCCTCCTCCCGGCCTCGCGTCCGGATCCGCACGTAAGGCCCGCATCCCCGGGCGTACAATAAGAACAATAGGAAAAGGACCTCCCCATGCGGCCGCCACGCTCCAGCCACCACGCCCAGCAAGGCTACGCCTTCATCACCATCATCTTCATGGCGGCGGCCATGGCGGTCACTCTGGCGTTGGCGCTGCCCCGTTTCGCCATGCAAGCCCAACGGGTCCGCGAGGAGCGGCTCGTCTACCGCGGCAAGCAGTACAAGCGTGCCATCCAGCTCTACTTCCGCCAGCATAAGAAGTACCCCGCGCGGATGAAGGACCTCGAGGACACCAACGGCGTCCGCTACCTCCGGCGCCGCTACAAAGACCCGATGAACCCCGCCGAGGACGAGTGGCGCATCATCCACATGGGTCCCGACGGAACGTTCAAGGATTCCATCCTCTACGACCTCCCAGAAGAAGAGGACGAACAGAACAGCGGCAACTCGGGCGGCATGCAGCCCAGCACCTCCATCGGCGCCGCTCCTCCCCGGCAGCGGCAACCCGGCTACCAGGCGAACTATCCCGGCTACGTACCCAACGACGGCCGTTTTCGCGGCGGCGACCGCGCCCGCAACGTCCGGGAATCGGCGGCCCCCGAGATTCCCGGACAGGGCTCCCTGAACACGGGGCTCCCCGGAGAGGGTCAACCACCCGATCCGAATGCCCCTCCCGCAGTGGACGAATTCGGCAACCCCATCCCGCCGGAGCAGCAAGCGCAAGCCGGCGAGCAGAACCAGAACCAATACCCGGGCTACTCCAGAACCTTGCCCAGCCAGATTCCCCCCCACCAGCCCGGCCGGAACCAGCGGCAACAGGCGGGCAGGAATCAGCGCGGCGGGAATCAGCCCGGCTATGGCGCTTTCGGCGCCCCCGGCGGCTTTGGCAGCGCCCCCTCGGCTTCCCAAGCGCCTCGCAACGCGCCGGCCGGGTTCGGCAACCCCGGAGCCTTCGCCGGGCAGGGCGGCGGACAGGCGGCCAACATCATCAAGGGCCTGCTGACCACGCCACGCCCCGGCGGCTTGGCCGGCATCCGCAACCAACAGAACCGCCGTCAGCAGGCCTCGGGGTTCAAGGGAGGCATCGCCGGCGTGGCCTCGAAGGCCGAGGAGCAAGGCGTCAAGACGTATGAGGGCAAAGACTACTTCAACGAGTGGGAATTCGTCTACGACTACCGCACGGACGAAGCTTTCGGAGGAGCCGCCCTCGGCCCGCAGATCGCCGCTGCCGGCGCCGGGACGCAACAACTGCCCGCTGGTCAGCCGGGCACCACGGCCACGGGAGGCTTTGGCGCGCCTCCCACCGCGGTCGGCTTTGGCGCCGCGCCCCCCGCCGTGGGATCAGCTCCGCGCGGGAGGGCAGGCAGCTTCCCGCCCAATCCGGCGCAGCCGGGCCAACGCCCCGGCACGCGATCCACCCCCAATCCGTACGAGAACATTCGCTCGGGCCGCCGCGGGATCAACACCAATCCCCAACAGCCGTACCCACAGCAACCCTATCCGCAACCGCCAGGGACACCCGGTTTTCCGTCGGTCCCTGGTCAGCCCTATCCGGGCCGGCCAGGCATGATACTCGGTCCCAACGGACAGCCGATTCCCGCTCCGCCCGGCTCCCCCTCCAACCAACCCACGCCCAACACGAACCAGAACCCCAATCGTGGCTTCCCGATCCAGCCGCGAAGGTAGCACCGCCCAAGACGCAGGCACACGCCATGTCCACAGGCGTGTCCAAATCAATACGGGAGACGCGGGTTCAACAGGTAGGGGCACGGCATGCCGTGCCCGCGTGTGGCTTGGCAGGCCAGCCTCGGCTACGACACCCCATTCGGCGGAAACCGCCAGCGCGGAGGCGTGATGCCCTTGAGCCGCAGGTATGTGACGATCTGCCCGCGATGGTGCGCCGTATGCATGTAGGCCCGCAGGAAAATGTCCTGCGCCGTGTGCGCCTTCGCACTCGAGCCAAAGCGTACGTCGCGGCGCGAGAACTCCTCTTCGGTCAAGCCCGAAAGCACCGCCTCCACATAGTCGAACGTCGCCGTCAGGAACTCGCGCAAGGTCTCTTTCGTCCGCGTCTCCGGACGGCTCGGACGCGCGTCTTTCTCGAAGCGCGAGAAGTAGCCCGCATTGGAATTGGCAAAGTGCTCTAATTGTTCGCCGAAGGTGAACACTTCGTCGACCGGCTTGAAATCGAACTGCTCGGCCGGCATCGCTTCGAGCACCTCGAGCGAGTACTCGCGGGTACTCCGCCAGTGCCCCAGAAAATCGTCACGGAGTTGCTCGGCAAAGCGGTTCGACCAGCCCCCGGACGCCCCCGCCAACGGGGCCGCCGACGCCGCCAAGCCTTGAATGACCGTTCGTCGTTTCATGGTTACGAATCATACAACGAATCGCCCCAGATCCGTACGTAAGGCAGGGGGACGGTGTGTCGTCACGCCCTGATGACTCAGCGGGTGGAACTGGAAGAGAGCGGATGTGTTTGCGCTTGGCTCACCCGCCGGGTGTTGAGGGTGTGCGGACTCGTTGGTTATGCGTGACGATCCGCCGACCCTGCCAGGGTCGAACCATCCTAGCCCATGGATTCATCCATGGGTTCCGAACACACCCACGTCAACTCGTTTCACCCAAGGCTGTTTCTTGTTACGCGCGCTCGTCCACCGCGCGCAACAAGAAACAGCCTTGGGCCGGGTGGGGGGCGCTCGGGACCGACACCCATGGATGAATCCATGGGCTAGGATTGTCACGCCCTATCGGGCTCGGACCTGTGGTTGCATGCATCAGGTTGCGCCAGGAGGGAACCGCGGGCGTTCGCCCGGGCGCCCGCGTCACCGATCGGGTACACTCTTTCTTCCTCCTCCGACGCGTTGCCTTAGCCTTTGGCGGGTCCCAGCGGGCAACCCCGAAATCTCTCATGAGTTGGCTCGACTGGTCCCTCGTCCTGGCGCTCAACGGCCCGATCATCCTGTACGGGCTTCGCCGGAGCCGCGACACCAAATCGAGCGCCGACTGGTTTCTCGCCGGCCGCAGCCTGCCTTGGTGGATCGTCGGGCTGTCGTTGTACGCCACGGCTATCGACTCGAGCGACCTCGTTGCCGACGCCGGCGGGACGTACGTCCTGGGCTTGAGCTATTTCGTGACCAACTGGTTCGGCATCGTCGCCGGCTGGTACCTCACTGCCCATTACATCGCCCTGCCGATGTACCGGGCCGGCATGTACACCAATGCCGAATATCTGGAGGCCCGTTTCGGGCCGGTCGCGCGGGTCCTGAGCGCTTTCGTCCAGGTGCAGTACCGCACGCTCGTGCTCGGCATCATGGTCACGACGATCTATCTCGTGCTGGCGATTGTCGCGGGCTGGGGGATGGGGGCATGGTGGACGGTCGGCGCGATCGCGCTGCTCGCCTCCGTCTACACCGCGCTCGGCGGGCTCAAGTCGGTGGCGCTGACCGACGCCTTGCAGACGATCGTGATGATCCTCGCGTCGTTCGTTCTCTTCTCGATCAC
>JAKZVK010000830.1:0-6351 GCA_047516085.1 Bryobacterales bacterium | reverse complement strand
GATCTCGGCCGCGTCACCGAGGGGCTCCGTCGTCTCGCTGGCAAGCGCCCTGTCCGTCACCGTGTCCTTCGCGAATGTGCTTGGGCGACGTGGTCGATTGTCGTGGCAGGTGACGACCAGCAGGACCCTGCTGCCCGCGGCCTTGCCTCCCCGAGGGGGGGGCGACACCGTCGCGCGGCGATACCCTATCGGTGCTTCCTCGACACCGTGTCAGCGGTCTCGCGAAGCGCGCGCTCGTACAGCAGGCGGTGGACGTCCAGCCAATCCGCCATGCGGTCCCAGTTGCGCTTGGCGCGGGAGTCGAGCTCCAGAAACGACCAGCCGTTGTCCGACATCTGCGCGGCCCCGGTCTTCGCGCGAAGCCAATCCACGGTTGGTTTAACCGCGGCCGCTCTCGCGGCGAAGGTCTCACCGCGCTGTCGCGGGAAGAACACTCCCACGCCTTCCTGGGCGACGTACAGAGAGAAGCGACGGCCGGTGGTCTCGACCGGGTGACGGACGTTGCTGGCAGCCCATCCCGGCGGCGCGATCCCCGGATGCCGGCGCGAGCAGTAGGCCCAGAAGTCTCGGCGGAATCGACCGTGAGGGCTGAGTGGTCGGGACGGCGCCGATTCCTGTTCGTCCCCATCGTCCTCGGACCGTTCGGCGCGGTCGCCCGCCCCAAGCGTCGAAGTCGGCGTCGGCGAGATCACCCGCTGCACGGCCAGCATGGGGTGCTGGAAGAGCCCCAACACGCCCATCGGCTCTTCCTCCTCCGTGCCGGCCGCCCCCCCCGCCTCCGCGTCGGCGCACAACTGGTGCAGCAGCCTGACGTTCGGGGTGTCGGCGGGCAGCCCCTTGCGGTTCAGGCATGGCTTCGCATCCCCGATGAGCCGGAGCTCGGCGTCGGAGATCGACTCTTCGCCAGGTCGGGGCCGCACTCGCATCGGTATCGTGACCGCGGTGAAGTGGTCGCGCATGAACTCGTCCACGTCGGCGCCCGCCGGATCCGGGCTGGCGTAGAGGACCCAACTTAGCTTCCTGCGCAGATCGCCGTCGCCGGCGCCCCTCTGGATGTGCTGGCGCAGTCGCTTACGGAAACTCCGTCCCGTCCTTTTCGTCATGCCGATGTACACCAATCCGTCAGGCCTGACGTCGAGGTCCGTCCCTCGCAACACGGCTTGGGCGCGGCTGTCTGCGTACCAGGCGTAGATGCCTCGTCTGACCAGGCCACGCTTCGGAAGAAGGCGGGCCGGTTGCACGGACGCGATTCTCCAGCACCGACCCTTGCTTAGGTCCTCGATCGAAATCGCGGGGCGACGGCGGTGGCGCAGCTTCTCCAGCATCCATGCTCCTCCTCGCCGGCTGCAAGGTCGAACGGGCTACCCCGTCGGACGACGGCATCGCACCTCGCCAGCATCTTTATCCTCGCCGGCTGCAAGTGCTCCGAGCGTGGGCCGGCGCCCCTGCCGTCTCGTCTGCGCGACCCCCCGGACGACGGATGGCGTACCGGCGCTGTGCATCCAGGTGGTCGAACCCGGGTCCACCCGTCACAGTCGTCCCCCTGCCCGGGCGCCCGCCTACCTCCCGAACTTCGCCTTCGCCTCCTGCCGCCGGGCGTGCAGGATCGGCTCAGTGTAGCCGTTGGGCTGCTCGCGGCCCTTGAAGACGAGGTCGCAGGCGGCCTGGAACGCCAGCGGACCGTCTCCCCGGTCGCACCCGCGAGCTCGCTCGCGGCCGCCGCGGCCCCAGTGCTCCATTCGCGCCCGTGGCCGCCGCGAGGCCGACCCCTGCACTGAGCCAGGGTCCAATAACGGGGCTTCGGTTAACCGGCCCGGCGGAGAAGTTCAGCGGGCCGCTCCAGGCGGCGAGGGGGTCAGGCCCCTCGGGGTACTTGTGGGCCGGGCCGCCCGCCGGCCGTGGCCCCCCCAAGAGGCTGCTTAGAACCTGCGTCAGCTGCGTTCTGCGTTTGAGGCTTCCGAAGCGTACCGGCGCAGGATGTTTGCGGCTTCCTTCGGGATTCCGATCCGCCCGGCTCTTAGTGGCAACCCGAGAACTTCGGAGTCGTTGACCGAGATGGCGCGCCCCTCGATTCCCACGCGGACGAGACACGCGATGATCGCCCCTATTGCGTGCTCCAGTGATTCGACTTTGGCTGCCAATTCTGCAACTCTTGCGTCCGCTGTAGCGGTGGTGGTGTTGGTTGGTTCACCCATCAATCTTTCCTGTCTCGCTGGTCTTGTCGACCACGTAGGTAGTGTACATCGTTACCTACTGTCGTGATCTGGTTTTGTAGATCAAGTGTGACCTTGGTGATTTCGCCTCGGACGTTGCTAAGGGCATTCTCTATTTTTCGCGTGAGCTCCGCGTGCGCGGCATCGTTGCGCAGCTCGTAGTGGGCTTGAATGCGCCAGACCCCGAGCAGAACTCCGAACACGACTCCGGCTCCGGTAAGCACGATCGAGGCGATTTCCAAAGTCATCAAATGGCCCTGCTGGTTTCAGGCCCCCCGGGTCATCCGGGAGCGGTGCCGTTTGGTACAGAGAGTTTACCGCACGTGGAAGGGCCGCGGGAACCGGCACGCCCTCCTGGGTCGGATAACCGGGGATCTGTCAACCTGGACAGCCGAGGTCCGACGGGCCCCCAAGGCCATGACGACAGAGACACACGGACCGACCGATGATCGGCTGCGCGAGGTCGCATCTACGGATGCCGGGGTCGGCTGGTGCAGGGCATGCGGCGTTGAACGGGAGAGCGTCGAGCTGGACGCGCGCGGCTGCACGTGCGGGTCGTGCGGAGCGCCGGGACCTGCGCGTCGATCGGAGCCGCCGCCGCGGTGAGGGCGCTCACGTCGACCCGGCGCATCCCGGCCATGAAGGAGCAGTTCAGCGGTCACGGCGTCGAGGCCGTCCTCGAGCGTGGCCTGCGGCCGGGCGGGCGGAGCGAACGAACCTCAACACGGCGGTCACCGTTCCCGACTGGGGGCAGCCCGTGAGTCCACCACCACCCGTCTCGAGGAGGGAGCCCTGATCCCCGCGAGGACGACCTCGCCGGACTCGATGCCGTGATCGCGGGGCTCTTCTCCATGGCAGGGATGCGGCGGAGCACCCTCTGATGCGGCCGAGGGCGCCGACGGCGACGGGATCCAGCCGCCGTGCGCGTCTTTGGTCTTCCGGCGGGTGCCGTGAGGCTCCGGACGATAGATGTTCCGCGACCTAACACGACAGTGCCGCCTCCCCTTCGCACAGAGCCTCAGCCGCCCGCGTCTCCTGCCGCGTGTGGAGCCGTGTATTAGCCGCCGACTCAAGCTGACCCCCGTCCCTACCTCCCGAGCATTTCCCCCAGCGCCGGCAGTGACCTCAGCCCGCACATCCTCCCGACTTTGCCGACAACATTCCCCACAATGGCCCGCTGTCGCTCGCCCTTTGCCGCCATAAATTTCTTCGCCAAAACGCGCTGTTCGTCTCTTTCTCGAAACCCGCCGTGTACAAAACGATTCCTCAGCGCCCCAAGCGTCTGCATCCCTTCGTCCTCTCCGCTCAGACCTAGGCTCCAGAGCGAACGCCTCACCGACGGCGCGCTCTCTGTCAGTTGATTCAAGAAATCCGCCATCACGCCAACACGTTGTTCAGTTAGTCTGTAGTGTCCAAGCCACAAACTAACCAAATGCTCCCGCGACTTATGCATCTGTGCACCAAACCACGGCAAGTGACGATGTTCCCTGATGCACTCCCCAATCTCCCGCCATGCCCGCTCCCGACGCTCGCTTAACTCACTCTCCGTCTCCAGCTGTTCCAGCCCCTCGAGCAACTCCTCAGCCGTGGGCCGCCGCTCCGCTGCATCATCCTTCCCCCGAGCAATCCAACTCCGCAACGCCTCCGCCGGTTCCCCACCATCAAGCAGCGACTCCAACGACCAAGCTAGCGCGTAGATGTCCGCCGGCCGGCCCCATTCCGGCGTGGTCTTCCTAACCTCCGGCGCTATGTGCGGCCCCGCGTAAGCGCTTCGCATCTCGCTCGTCACCATCCGTGCGAATCCAAAATCGATAAGCACAGGCCGAACCGTCGCAGGATCGGACTGGTCGTCCAGTACAATGTTCCTCGGACAAATGTCGCGATGCAACAAGCCATTCCGGTGCAATAGCCTCACCGCCCTCGCGAGCTTAACTCCAATCTCAACTACCTTTTCCGCCGCGAACGCGCCCGCGTGCTGCTCCAAGCTTCGCCCCTCTATCCACCTATAGACCTGAATCGCCTCCGTATCGCTCCTTTCCGACAGGCCCATCTCCACGAGTTCAACAACGTGATCCGATCCCACCTCTCTCCGAGCAACTACTTGCCGCAGGCCCTCCAGCATCGACACGCTTTCTTGGAATTCTTCTCTCTGTGTTGGGCCCGCTAATTGCCGCACCCGATAGGCAAGGTCCCCCGCCCGCCACACCACGGCCTCCGCCCCTTCCCCAGCCTTCGCCGCTCCCGGCGGCCGCCGTATTCGCTGTTGCGCCCCACTAAACAATGCCTGCCGAAACGCGTCATCGAACTCTCGCCGCCTCGCCAAACCGACTAGCCACGCCATCAATAGTGGAGCCGTGAATTTCACTCCTTCCAACACCTTCCGATTGCGAAGTTGGTCGAGATGCTGCCGTACAAGTTCCATGGTATAGATCGGCCGCACCCCATAGCGACCTCCGCCGTAGCTCATACAGCACCACTCGTTGAGAACCACGAGCGCCCGTTCTTGAAGTTTGTCTTCCGGTATCGCCGGCGCCCAAACATGGGCCCACGCCGCGGCCACCCCGAAACTCGCCACCGGACGCCAGTTGTCCACGCTGTCATCTGCGTTGAGTACATCACGAACATACGACGCGACCGTTTGCTCACCACCCTCCGACAAACCCTTCGTCAACAGCCCGAGGACTGCTACTACGTCATCGTGGTTTACCCACAACCGTGCTTCCCGCGTGGCCCGGGCCGCAAGGCTCACCAGCAGCGCTCTCAGAATGAAGAGATTGCCAGCGACTCGCGCTAATTCCTGACGCGCGCCCCGAGTCGTCTCTAACCCAGTCGTCATCTTCGCGATAAGCGGTCGCAGTTGCGCCTCGTCCATTCGGGAGGTCTCCACCGGATTCAGCAGACCCATGAGGTCTGCCCCACCCCGATCACGAAGCGACGGCAGGCCAACCAATCCCACCACCACAGGCGTCGCCTTCCCGTCATCCGTCCTGGCGAGAGAACGTTCGAGAAGCGTCTTCAACTGCGAGCCCCGCTCGCCCTGGGGCCCCTCAAAGAACAGTTGCGCCTCGTCCAACAAAATCACGACGGCCTTGTACCCCTTCTTCCGCGCCGCCGCCCGAATCGGATCGAACGCCTCCGCAATCGGCAACGGCGCCCCGGTTTCGTGCTTTAAGCGACAACCTAGCTTGTCCACAAATGAGTCCGACAATCCCTTCCAAAGAGACTCATAGTCAAACCCAGTGGCGCTACGATACCGGGTACAAATACTGGCCGACGGCACGCACAACTTGTGCTTCTCGCCCTCCAGAACAAGGTACTCAACGAGCGTGCTTTTGCCGAACCGGCGCGGCGCGATAACCCCGACGCTACTCCCAGCCGCCAACATCTTACACAGTGCGTCGGCTCCTTCCTGAGGTCCAATTGGATGCTCCCGGACGTGACTCGGCTCCGCCGCGTCTCCCCATACGACATGCACCGGAACCGCCGATAGGCCGATAGACTCCCACCTCAGGACGCGGCCCGGGCCGAGCGGCTCCCTCGAGTCCGCATCCAACACAGTAACTTCCACTTCGATCCGAGGATGCACTGCCCTGGGTCGGCGCACGGGCAAGTCCGCCGCTAGGGAATAGTGCCACCGTTTGCCGTCCGCCTGCTTCCGCCACTCCACGATCGGCACCGCTATGACATGGTCCCTACCCGGCTCAGGATCCGGCCACTCTTTCCACCAACCCGTCCTGGCCGATCCCTTGAAGTTCCAGTCAAGCCGAATTGCTAGTGGTCGTGGATGGTCAGTTTCGAGAATTACCGGGACAGCGACTGTCCCGTAGTCGGCGCCAGTATCCGACGGGATGTAAATGAGAGTCGCGCGGCGTCTGCGCCCTTCCAAATAGTTGTGTTCAACGGTTACGCTCCCGTACGACGGCCCCGGCTTCTTAGTGCGCCCGTCGGAGGCCAGGGAACGTCGAGCGAGTATCCGGCGCTGGCGGTCGACGTGGACGGGGGACGGGGTGGCGACGTGGCGGGAGCTGGGTCCGCAGGGCCTGACCCGTTCGGGGTTCGGACTCCGGGGTGCGGCGGGCGGGAGTGGCGCCGTCGCCGGCTCGCTTCACCGACGATCCGCTCATGCCCGGGTGACGCC
>JAKZVK010000829.1:0-3307 GCA_047516085.1 Bryobacterales bacterium | reverse complement strand
ATACACGGCGCCGATCAAGACGTAGTTCCATACCAGTTCGTGCACGTCACGCTTGCTGATGTACCCCCGCTTCCGCAGCCAGAAGAACCATTGGTGCGGCAACAGTGCAGCGCGCAACGGGACCTCGAACAGGGTCCGCGGCTTGACGAAGTGGTCTGGATCTTTCTCGGGGATGTTGGTGTGGGCGTGATGCAGATGGTGTGTCTTTCGGAAGTTGACGTAAGGCGTCATCGATGCGACCAGCGCCAAGCGTCCCCACCAATAGTTCGCCGCTTTGCTGTGCCCCAGGTGGCCGTGGCTCGCCTCGTGAGCCATGACGGTGCCGACGAACATGAGGTAGGCGCGAGCGATCACGTCAGCGACGTAGGCGGCAGGACTCTCGGGGTAGAGAAATAGAGTCCCGATTGCCAGCGAGCCGCTCACGCCGATGATGGCTCGGCTGATGAACTGGGTCTGTTGGCGCGTCATGCCGAACTCCCTACCGAGTTTTGGGGAATACCGGCTTGGTCGTCGGTTGCCACGCTGTCTGCCGGGACTGGGAAGTACTTGTTCGCTGCGTCGTATTGCGACGCCGCCGAGTCGGGCCCGGGGGATTCGGAAGTGCCCCGCCGGGCCCTCAGTAGACGCTGGTAATGCGACTTGCGGGCCGCCAGGGCGTCCCCGTTCCAGCAGTCGCGCCAGAGTTGCATCACGTTGTCTTCCAGTTGGTCGACCGTCATCCCACGCGGGCGGAAGTTGAGGTCGAACAGCGTGCAGCGGTCCCACTGGCCGGGATGCAGCAAGCGGTTTTCCTCGAGAAGTTGCTGATACAAGCGCGTGCCCGGGAAGGGCGTCAAGATGGTGACTTGCACTTCGAGCAGGCGTGAGCGGTCGATGAATTCGCGCAGCTCGTCGAAGGTGTCGACCGTGTCGGAGTCGAGGCCGACGATGAAACACCCGCAGACGCTTACGCCGCGGCTCTGGATCTTTTCAATCGCCCCTAGATAGCGGGCGCTTTGCCTCGCCTTCCAATTAGCGCGATCGATTCCTTCGAGACCCGAGGCCCTTGGCGTCTCAAAACCGATCAGCACCTGACGGCAGCCGGTCGGGTAGAGCAGATCCAGCAGCTCTTCGTCTTCTGCGATCGAAACGTCGGTCTCGGTGAAGTAGCGGATGTGACGGTCTGCCAGTTCGCGCAGTAACTGCTTCGACCAAGCCTTGTGCACAAACGTGTTGTCGTCGGCGAACTCGATGAAAGGCCGCCGCCACAATGTGCGAATTGCATCCACCTCTGCAAGGATCTTCTCCACCGGCTTCATGCGGTAGCGGGGTCCGTATAGTTTAGAGGCGGCGCAGAAGTGACAATCCCAAGGGCATCCGCGGGTGGTTTGGACCGTGATGCGATTGTAGGAGCCCAGTCGATGAATCTCGCCGCTGACGGACGTGTCGAGGCGGGCCCCGTTGGCGTCCGGGGCCGCTTGCGTCAGCAAGTCGAAACGCGGCATCGGCGCCTCGGCCAAGTCGAACTGCCCTGGCCGCTGCTCGCGATAGAACTGCTTGAGTCCTGTTCGGCCGCCGCGTTGGAAGTCACGAACGACCTGGGGCCAGGTCAGCTCGCCTTCCCCGATCACGACCGCATCGGCGTGCCGAGCAGCCTCTTCCGGCAAGACGGACGCGTGCAGGCCCCCAAAAACCACGGGTACGCCAAGAGCGCGGTAGGCATCGGCCACGAGATAAGCGTCGAAGGCGCGCGCGGTGTAGGTCGACAGTGCCACGAGGTCGAAGTCCATCCGCGGGCGCTGCACGAAAGCCGTGACGTCATCGACTTCCACGTACTCGACATCCACTTCCTCGGGGGTCGCCCCGGCGAGCGTGAGTAGAGCCAAACTAGGTAGTTGGGCAATCACGCGGCCGCGGTTGATGAACTGCGGCAGCGTGATGCCGAGATCAATGAACTTGCGCGTCTGCAGCTTCACTCCGGCAATCGCAATCAGTCCGATCTTCATGACTCACCTCGTAAGCTCCTCTCGGGCCGCTCCCAGGCCCGACGTTGGGTGGGTAGGGACGCGGTGGGAGATCTGCCACGCCGGTTGTTGTCGCCGCGCGAGGCGGGGGACCCGTCGATGTCGCCGGCGACCGTAGGCGCAGGCCAGCGCCGCTACACCCACGACACCCGGCCCCCAAGCCAGCGCTTCGACCGGCAAGGTCCTCGTGGCGACCAGGATGGTGAGGCCTACCGTCGCCAGGCTGCCCATGGTGATGAGGAGCCCGGCCAGCCAGCCTCCCGTACCCGCAAACGCTGACCGCTCTTGCTCCCGTGCCGCAAAGATGGCCGCGATGCCAAACACAATCCCGTAGCCGTGCGCTTGGCGGATCAACAGCCGCACGAAGTCGCCGTAGTCGCCGACGAAGTTCGGGGATGGCAGCGGACCCTCGAAGGAGTACGTGCCCATCAGCATTCCGGCGCCCATGCTGGTGGCGATCAGCAACCATCCAAAAGCCTCCCGGTGTCCCGCCGCCCCGCGAGCCAGTCGCACGGCGATCACGCACGCGAAGAACACGAGCGTGGCAGGCAGTGGCAGCAGGTACTTGCATCGTGGATCCACCCAACTCGCCAGGCACAGCACGGCCGGCATGAGGGCCGCGCCGGCAAAGATCGCGAGACAGCCCCAGCTTGCCGCGGCGGCGGTAAGCGCCCAGCGCTCCGCCAACCGCCGGTAGAGCAACGCCAAGACCGGCAGCGTCATCGCCGCGACGCGCGCAAGCCGCAGCATGCGCAGCGGCAACGTGTTGGAATCGGCAAGCGATGCCCCGAGGGCAGAGGAAACAATTCCGTGGAAGCTGAGCGCAACTTCGAGGGCCGACCCAAGCAGCAGAATCCCGAGCACGAAACGCAGCTCGGGGTTCTCCCGGCGGGCGGAGGTCCTCAAGAGCAAGAAAGCCAAGCCCGCTGTAACACCCACCGCACCGAGCGGAGCGAACAGGAGAAGAGGTTGGAAGAACACACCCAGGACGCATCCCACCGCGTATGAGATCGCGCCATGGTGGATGAGCCACCAGGCCGCCATGCGCGGGGGCATCCTGCCCTCCCGCTTCATTTCTGCGAGGGCCAGCAGGACTAACGCAAAGCCAATCAGAGCGACATTCCGGCGCTCGGCAGCGGCGAGGGCAGAGTTGAGAACCGCGGCGGGTCCCAGATACGCCGCCCCAAGAAAGCCAACCGCCAGCAGACTCCAGCCCGTCGTCCGGAGTGACAGATCGGAAGTGGCAACTTGGCTGCGTCCGGCTGTTGCGCGCGAGGGTCGGGCGACGAATCTCGGGGCCACCG
>JAKZVK010000828.1:0-4183 GCA_047516085.1 Bryobacterales bacterium | reverse complement strand
CCACGTGGCGCGAAGGGCGGCCTGGAAGAACTTGGCGGAAGTGCGGTTGCTCTTCCCTCATGCTGATCTGACCGACGACGGCAGGCTCGTGTTCAACATCGGTGGCAACAAGTATCGCCTGATCGTGTTCATTCATTACCGTTTTAAGATTATCTATGTTAAGGACGTCCTAACTCATGCCGACTACGACAGAAAGAACTAAGCCCAAGAGCTATGCCGTGGGAAACGGCAAGCGCGGGCCCCGCCGCGCGCAGTCGATCGACGCCAAGAAGTACGGCCGCCTCCTGGCGCGAACTCTACCAGCGGTCGTCGAAACCGAGGCGGAGAACGATCGCTTGCTGGGGATCGTCGAGCGCCTGATGGCGAAGAGTGAGCGGAGTCTTTCGGTAGAGGAGGGTCGGCTCCTGGAACTGCTCAGCCGGTTGATTGAGGATTTCGAGGACCGAACCTACCCGATTCCGAAAGGCAAGCCACACGAGGCGGTGGGGTTCTTACTTCAGCAACGCGGGCTACAACCCAAGGACCTCTGGCCGGTGATTGGGTCCAAGGGACGAGTATCGGAACTTCTGGCGGGCACTCGCGCCATCAGCAAACAACAGGCCCGCAAGCTCGCCGACCTCTTCCACGTGCCGGCCGACCTGTTCATCTAGCCCGCAAAAATCGGGGAGTCCGCGATTGCCTGCCGAAACGAGCGGACTTACCCGTCACTTGCGTTCCGGCTCGGTTTCTTGGGTGAGCGCGGATTCGCGCCCAGAAGTCCGGCGATGGTGTGAAGCCTGATGGGGATGCCGACTGCCGACCCGTTGATAGCGCTTCGGGCCAACTACTCAACCCATCGGCTTGCCAGGCCGCAGTCGGCGCCGCCGGTATATTTCACGGCCCCTTACGGTCACGGCTCGGCTGCTTAGGAGCTCACCGCGATTGTCACGTCCATTCGGCTTCGGAAGACGTCGCCGGTTTCGGGGCACGTGACCTCGATGACGATCGAAACCGTGTCGCCGGGCGTCACGCCGTCTGGTACGAACACATTGATCTGAAACAGCCCTACCAAGGTGGGATGCAGCACGGGGCCCGGAGGCAGGATCTGCGCCTCGACGCCGCCGATGGTAACCTTGACGGTTTTCTCGGGCACCAGCAAGGGCGAGCCAAGGCCCGGCACGTCGCCGTCCGGCACGGTGCCGTTGCCCAACAGGCCCAAGGCGTTGCACCAGATGGTCACCACATCGCCGATGACGGCGGGTCGTTCAGACCCACCCAGCGACCCAGTAGGTTGTGCGAGCGTGCCGTCGAGGTTGGTGACGATCGCTGGTCCCGGGCCGAACAGGAAGGTGTAGATGCCAGGCCAAGCTGGGCTGATGGGTACCTCGAAGGAACCGCCCACCGGCCCTTTACCCAAGGCACCGTTCGGAACGATCGCGAACTCCGCAACGCCGTCGACCGCCGTGCCTTGCGGGACGATGCCGTTCGCTTGATCGAAACCGTCTCCCTTGAAGACGCCGAACAGCGGCGCCGGGACACCATCGACGGTGATCATGAACCCGAGATCGTTGGGGAGAGGAATCGAATCGGCCGTTCTCTCCTCGGCCACCGTACCCGGCTCGAGGAACACTTGGAAGGTTCCGAGTGGTGCGACGTTGGCAAGGGATGTCGCGCCGTCGAGGACACCCGTGACCGCTCCGCCCACGCCGTAAAGCACATTCGCCGCACCCTGCGAGTTGTCCTCTCCGGGAACGCCGATGGCCAGGTCGTCGACGCCATCGTTGTCGAAATCCCCGGCTGCGACACTACTGCCGAAATCATCGCCGGGCGCCGCGTCGCCGATAATCTCATCGGGGGCCTGCGACCAAAGCTGGTTGCCTTCGCCGGTCAAGCCGGCTGCGCTTCCGTGGATGACGGCGACAGCACCGCGGCGATTGTCTTCGCCAAACACGCCCACCGCCAGATCGTCGTAGCCCTCGTTGCTGAAGTCCCCGGCCGCCAGTTGGTTTCCGAAGAAGTCGCCCTTGTCGTTGGGGCTGAGCAGGCCGTTCTGACCTTGCATCCAAATCTGGTTGCCCGCCGCCGTTAGGCCGATGTTCGAACCGTAGATCGCATGCACCGCGCCTTCGTTGCCGCCCTCACCGATCGCCGACACCGCCAAGTCATCGAAGCCGTCATCGTTGAAGTCCCCCGCCGCGAAAGACAAGCCGAAGAAATCGCCGGCTTCCCCCTGATCGAGTATGCCGCCCTCGCCTTGCCTCCACGTTTGCACGCCGGCGACACGGAGGCCTGCCGCGGACCCGTGAACCACGTGGAAGGACCCGCGGCTGTTGTCTTCACCGGGAACCCCAATCGCCAAGTCGTGGAAACCGTCGTTGTTGAAGTCCCCGGCCTGTAGGCTCTGGCCGAAGATATCGCCCTGCTCGTCGTCACTAGGAAAGCTGTCCTTGCCCTGCGTGAAACGCTGGTTGCCCGCCGATGTCAAACCGCCGGGACCACCATAGATCGCGTGGACCGTCCCACGGGAAGTATCCTCGTTGGGCACCCCTACCGCGAGGTCGCAGAAGCCATCGCCGTTGAAATCGCCCGTGGTCACCGACGTGCCGAACCTCTCGTTATCGGCACCCCCGCCTTGCAGGCCATTGCTTCCCTGCCGCCAGCGCTGATTGCCGGCCTCGGTCAACCCGGCGGCTGAGCCGTAGATCACGTTCACCGCACCCGCGCCCTCATTCTCGCCGCGCGCGCCCACGGCCAGATCGTGGAACGTATCGCCGTTGAAATCGCAGGTCGTGAGCGCCAAGCCGAACAGATCGTTGTCTGACCGATCACCCTCGATGGCCCCGCTCTGGTCCCAACGTCGATTACCGGCGCTCACGAGTCCTTGCGCCGAGCCCATGATCACGTTGACCGCACCCGCCGCTTGGTTCTCGCCCGGCACGCCGACGGCCAGGTCATAAAACAGGTCACCGTTGAAATCCCCAGTGGTAACCCGGAAGCCGAACAAATCGCCGTCTTCTTCGCCACCCTCGATGTCGTCCTTGCCCTGCTCCCAGCGCTGATTGCGATTGGGGCCCAACTGGCCCTCAACCGGCACCGGCCAGCAGGCGATAGCCAGGAGCGCGACGAACCCACACCATAGTCCGGATCTTCGCCTTGTCAAATGCACCTCTCTTGCCCGGGACGTGCCGTCTCGATTGTGTCAAATCCAACACCCTGCTTGCCTTCGAGAGATGTATCCACGCCGGATGGCATCATGATTGCTGGTTAGAAAAGTGATGGCCGACGACCCCATCCCTCTGCACCAAGCCTTGGATGAGCTTCTCCAGAGGCTCTACCCCGGCGACACCGTCGAAGAAATCAAGCCTCTGGGCGCCGACGTCAGCGAAGAGGGCGAGGCCACCGGCAAGGGCATAGGCTACGGCGTCCCGGTTCGCATCACGCGGCGCGAGCCGGGCGGCGCGTGGATCGTTGCCTCGTCGACCGCGCCCACCGTCGCGCAGAAATACCCGCGCGCCCACAGAGGCTGCCCCCAATACCGCTTCCCCAACTCCGCAAACTCGTCCTGCAACCGCCGCGACGACCTCCCTTTCAGGTATTGCACCAGCTTCGACGGCGCCAACCGCGGCGGCGCCGACACCAGCAGATGTACGTGATCCGGCGACACCGTGCCCCGAACCACCACGTCTCGTGCCTGACAGCTCTGCCGGATCAAGTCTCGCGCCCGCTCGGCCACTCTCCCTCGCAACACCTTATAGCGGTACTTCGTGATCCAGGTCAGGTCATACTTGATGTCGTAGACCGCCTGCGCCCCTCGCCGATACTCGCCCATCCCCTATTGTCATCCAGACCCGCTGGAAGCTGACCGCCTGAAAGGCGGTGGGTTTAGACCTGGCGATTGAACTAAATATGCCCAAACACCGGCTCGGCCTCGTGCCGTGACGGCGCGGCCCCGGCAAGCGCTTCCCGCACCTGCTGAATGATGCCGAGCTTGTCGTGGTTGCGCAGCGACCGGCGGTTGGCCATCAGCCGGGCGGTGGAGTTCGGCAACACCTTGTCGATGATTTTCAGTCCGTTGGCTCGCAGGGTACGGCCGGTTTCGGTGTTGTCGACAATTGCGTCGCCATCTTCGGGCGGTTTCGATTCGGTGGCGCCGAAGGAATGAAAGATCGCCACCGGCGACGACGTGCGGCGTTCGACGTGGAGC
>JAKZVK010000827.1:0-9920 GCA_047516085.1 Bryobacterales bacterium | reverse complement strand
CGACGAGGCCCAGAACGAAAGTGGATGCCCCTTCGCCGCCTCGATCGCCGGCTTGAGCAAAGTGGCGTAGTCCATCGTGCCGTATTGCCGGAGTGCCAAGTCGAAGCCGCCGACGGCGCCGGGCACGTCCGTCGAGTACGGACCGGCATCGGGGATACTCCCCAGCTTGCGGTAGAAGTCCGCCGTCGCAAGCTTGGGGGCCGGTCCCGTGCCGTTGATGAAGATCACGCGGTCTTCTTTCGCTATGTAGGCGAGGATGAATCCGTCGCCGCCGATGCCGGCCTGATGCTGCTCGACCACGCTGGTCATGTAGAAGGCCGCGACGGCGGCGTCAATGGCATTGCCACCGGCTTCGAGCGCCTTGATCGCGGCACGGCACTCCAACGGATGCTCGGCCGCGACCATCCCGTTCGTCCCCATCACCACCGTTCGCCAGAACGGACGGTCGGCGGGCCGCTCGGCCGCCAACCCGGCCACGAGCCCGGCAATCGCTACGGCAAACATCAGCGCGCCCACAATACTTCGTCTCATCCGAGAGCCTCCGCGAGTCGGTCACTATTATCAGGTATCCTGTAGCCCGTAGGCCTCGACCGCGCATCCAGGCCCGTCACGGAGCGACCTATCTAATGAAAAGACTCTCGACAACCCCCACAATCTTGCTTGCCTCAGCCTTGACCGCGATACTCGTGGCCGCTCTCGCATGCAGCCAATCCGCCCCCGAAACTGGCCCGCCGGGCCCCGAACAAACGCCTCTGTGGGTTGCCGGCGAGGGCGGCTACCACACTTACCGCATCCCCGCGTTGCTCACCACCCAGCAAGGCAGCCTGCTCGCTTTTTGTGAGGGACGCCGCAACAACGCCCGCGACCACGGCGACATTGACCTGCTCGTGAAGCGCAGCACTGACGGCGGCGAGACCTGGTCCGCGCACCAAGTCATCCACGAAGAGGGCGGCGACGACGAGATCACTATCGGCAACCCCAGCCCTGTCGTCGATCAAAGCTCCGGGACGATCTGGATGCCTTTTTGCCGCAACAACAAAGAGGTGCTCCTCACCAAGAGCACCGACGACGGCCTCACATGGTCCGAGCCGGTCAACATCTCAAAGGACGTCGTCAAGCCCGGATGGGTGTGGGTGGCCACCGGCCCCGGCACCAGCATCCAACTCGAACGTGGTCCGCACAAGGGCCGACTTGTGATCCCCACCGACCACGGCGTGATGGTCGGTGAGCAGCGCATCATGCATTCGCACGTCTTTTACAGCGACGACCACGGCGAAACCTGGCAGCTCGGCGGCTTACTGCCCGAGCACACCGACGAGGCGCAAGTCGTCGAGTTGGCCGACGGCGAGTTGCTGCTCAACATGCGCAGCTACTGGGGCCGTGTCGCTAAACGAGCCGACCGCGACGGCAAGCGCGCCCTGGCCCGGAGCTCGGACGGCGGCGTCACCTGGGGTGAACTGGTGTTCGACGAAACGTTGATCGAGCCGGTCTGCCAGGCAAGCTTCCTGCGCTATACCGACGCCGAATCAGGGGGCAAGAATCGCCTGCTGTTTTCGAATCCCGGCAGCAAAACCGACCGTGTCAATATGACCGTCCGTCTGAGCTATGACGAGGGCAAGACCTGGCCGGTCGCGAAGTCCCTCTACGAGGGCAAGTCCGCCTACTCGTCACTGGCCGTGCTCCCGGACAAGACCGTCGCCTGTCTGTATGAACGCGGTGAGGGGCGCTACAGCGAAAACCTATACCTGGCCCGCTTCACGCTCGATTGGCTCACGGCTGGAGCCGACGCACTGCCGTAGTGTAGGGGCACGGCATGCCGTGCCCGGCGGCTTCGAACAGGCGACTTGACCCGAACACGGGCACAGCATGCTGTCCCCTACGTTTCTTTCGCGGGTTCCTCTGGGGTAGCCAGGCTTAGGTCTTCTTCCGCCACGAGCTGCTTGAGGTCGGCCTCGCTCAGAACGGTCAAGCCAAGCTTGTTGGCCTTCTCAAGCTTCGTGCCGGCTTTCTCGCCCGCAACAACGTAGTCGGTGCTCTTGCTCACCGAGCCCGTGACTTTCCCTCCGACGGCCTCGATGTGTTGTTTCGCTTCGTCCCGTGTGAGGTTCGGCAAGGTGCCGGTCAGGACGAACGTCTTCCCGCGTAGGTGCCCGTGGGCCTGTTGCTTGGGCTCCTGGCTGAATTGCAGACCCGCCTCGCGTAGTTGGCTCAGCAGTTCCTGATTCTTCGGCGCCTCGAAGAATTCGGCGATAGCCTCGGCCACTCGCGGACCAACGTCGTCGATGTCTTGCAGCTCTTCAAGCGACGCCGACGCCAGCGCATCAATACTATTGAGGCGGTCGGCGAGGGCCTGCGCCGTTCTTTCGCCCACGAAGCGTATCCCCAGGGCGAAGATCACCCGCGACAGCTCCCGCGAACGCGAGGCACCGATGTTCGCCAGCAAGTTCGCCGACGACTTTTCGCCCATCCGTTCGAGCGATTCGAGTTGCTCTGCCGTCAATTGATACAGCCCGGCCACGCTGCTCATCAGGCCGCCGTCCACCAACTGATCGACCAACGCCTCGCCGAGACCATCCACATTCATCGCGCGGCGCGAGGCGAAGTGCAGAATCGATTCCTTCAGGCGCGCCGGGCAGTTCGCATTGACACAGCGCCGAATCACCTCACCCTCGGGCCGTACGACCTCGGTGCCACAGACCGGGCACGCCTTGGGCATCTCGAAGCGCTTGCGACCTTCGCCCTCTTCGGTTACCCGAATCACCTTTGGGATTACATCGCCGCTGCGCTCGATCAACACTTTGTCGCCGATCCGCAAGCCAAGCCGCTCGATCTCATCTTCGTTGTGCAACGTCGCCCGTGAAACTGTCACGCCACCGACGCCCACGGGCTCGAGCCGGGCGCGCGGCGTCAAGGCGCCGGTGCGGCCGACCTGTACGTCGATCGCTTCGACGACCGTCTCCGCTTGCTCGGCCGCCAGCTTGTAGGCAATAGCCCAACGCGGCGCCCGTGCCGTGGCGCCGAGTTCGCGCTGTTGTCGACTCGAGTTGACTTTCACCACCAGGCCATCGATCTCATACGGCAACGTATCGCGCTTGGCCAACCACTCGTCGGCGAACTCGAGCATCGGTTCAATGCCTTCGAAACGGGCGCGGTGCGGATTGACCTTGAAGCCCGCGGAGGCAAGGAACTCGAGCGTCGCCCAGTGATGGTCAAGCAGCGGAACACCGTCTCGCAGCAGCGCATAAGCGAAAAACTCGAGCCGGCGCGACGCGGTGATCTTCGGGTCCAGCACACGCAGCGATCCGGCCGCGGCGTTGCGCGGGTTCACGAATGTTGGTTGCTCGTCGCGCAGCCGCTCACTGTTGAGGAGCTCGAACGCTCGCCGCGTGAATACCACCTCGCCACGCACCTCGACCTCTCCACTCAAATCCACGTCCCAGTTCGAGGCCAGGTCTCCGGTCGGCGGCGAGAACAACAAAGGCAGCGAGCGAATCGTGCGGGCGTTCTCGGTGATATCTTCACCGGTCGTACCGTCACCACGTGTCAGCGCCCGGCTCAAGTGACCCCCGGCGAACTGGACCGACATCGAAATCCCGTCCAGCTTCAGCTCGCCGACGTAGTCGACCACGTCGAGCGCGATACGCTCCCTTACACGCCGGTCGAAGTTGCCCAATTCCTCGACGCTGAACGCGTTGTCGAGGCTGAGCATCGGCGAGGGGTGCTCGGCCTTGACGAACCCCTCGCGAGGCACCCCTTCGACGCGCTGTGTCGGCGAGTCGGGCGTGACCAGGGCGGGGTGTTCCTTCTCGAGTTCATCGAGACACCGCACAAGGCCGTCGTACTCAGCATCGGAAACAACCGGCTGATCGAGGACGTAGTACTGCCTCTCGTGGTAGCGGATCTTGTCGCGTAGCGCCTCGATTTCGCGCTTCACATCGGCGGGAGCAGCCCTTGGCGCCATGGACGTTTTATTATAGGAAGTGGCACCTATGGACTTCCGTCACTCAGTCCTCATCTACAACCCGGCCTCCGGCAGGCGGCGTAACGTCCGGGAGAAGAAGGTCAATGAAGCACGTGAGATCCTGTCGCAGTGGATCCCTCGTGTCGACCTGGCTCCGACCTCACGCCGCGGACATGCAACCGAACTCGCCGCGCAGGCGTTGGCCGACGGTGCTGACCTGCTCGTCTCGTGTGGCGGCGACGGGACCATCAACGAAGTCGCCGGGGGCATGGTCGGGTCGGACGTGCCGCTGCTGACGCTTCCCGCCGGCACGGCCAACGTTCTCGCCGAAGAGGTGGAATTCCCGCTTAGCCCGGAAAAGGCCGCGGCTTTGTTGCCCTTACTCGTCGCGGAAAAGGTCCCCTACGGCGTCGTCCGCTATGAAAACCCCGAGCCGGGCGCCCGGCACTTCCTGCTAATGTGCGGCGTGGGCGTCGACGCCAGCATCGTCTACCACCTCAACACGCGGCTGAAGACCTACATTGGGCAAGGGGCCTACTGGCTGGGATCGCTCGAGCAACTGCAGCGCAAGTTCGAGCCCTTTCAAATTCGTATCGACGACGAGACCTACGACAGCACGTTCGCACTCATCAGCAAGAGCCGCCGCTACGGCGGACGCCTCGTCATCGCGCCTCATGCACACCTGCTGGCCGATGAGTTCCAGGTCGTGATCTTCCACGGCGACTCGCCCCTGCGCTACGTCGGCTATCTGGCGCAGATCGCTACGCAGACCCTCGACCAGTTCCCCGACGTGAGCTTCCATCACACCAACCGCGTCGAGTTGCTCAACCATCAGGGCCGGCGCGTCTATATCGAAGTCGATGGCGAGTTCGCAGGCCGTTTGCCGGCCGTCGTCGAGATCGCTCCGCAACCGATGACGCTGATGCTGCCCGCCGCTTATGCCGCGTCCCGCCCGAAGCCGGAGTCACGTGTGGCAAGCGTGTCGGGCGAAGAGGCCGGCCTCAGCCTTCGCTAACGCGCCGCGTGCTCCAGCGGTTGACCGCAAAGAACAGAATGATGATGACGACCGCAATGGTGATACCCAGCGGTAGGTTGTCGGCGATGAGTGTTGTCGTTTCGTCGCCGTAGAGGCGCGCCGCATACGCGATCCCGAAGTATCGCACCACGCGCGCGAACGCGATCACCCCAAGGAAGCGATACACGTTCATCTCGAAGACCCCGGCGGCGATGACGAAGATCTTCATCGGCAAAGGCAGGGGAAGCATCGTCGGAAGAAGAAGGACCAGGGCGTCGTATCTCTCGACCTGATGGCGCATGGTTTCGATGCCTTTGCTGGACGCTTTTTTCGCCAGCATGGCGTGACCTACGCGCCGGGCGATCGAGTAGAGGATGAAGGAGCCGAGTAATGAACCGACCACGCCCAGTCCCGCCGCCAGGTAGGCGGTGTCCGGGGCCGCGATCGTCTGCGCGATGATCAGCGCGTCAACGCCCTGCGGCAACGGGATGAACGCGGAATCTCCCAGGGCTACGAGGAAGATCCCCCACGGGCCAAACATCGCCGCATATTGGGAGAACCAGAGTCCGATCTGTTTGAACACAGTGAGTTGCTTGCGTCGAGTAGCGGGAGGCACTCCTGTCGGTCGACGGGAAACGTCAACTCGACTCAGCGACTCGATGAACGAATATCAGTAGGTGTTTTCAGGCGACGTCTTCCACACGAGAAGCCGGCACGTCCGAAGCCCGCTTTGACGAAAGCTTCGCGCGTATCAACCCGAAATACGAAACCCTACTCTGGTTAAGAACTCGGGGGCCGATTGACCTTGTTTTCAGCGAACTTCTGAAGCGCCTTGGGCGCGAAGGCGGCGAGCAGAAACCCAAACACGATTACCATACCATTGTACAGAAGGTCGGCTGGGATCGTCGGAGGCGTGCCCGTGCTCTTGAGGTTAAACAAAACGGGGCTAATCAGGATCAGCGAGAACACAATGGCCGCGATGAGAGCAATCATGCTCATCAACCGGATCGAGGAGTAGTTGCCTGAGCTTTCCTGCAAGAAACCCACCTGACCGGCCGGTGGCTGTGCGGCAGGAGTCGGTGCTGGTGTAGCAGGCGGCGGAGTGGTGCCCATGATCTTCTCCTTTTTTGTGGCCGTCGAAGCTCTCAAGCGGTCGGCAACGTGAGGCCGGCCCGCTCACGCGGTCGACATTGACCCGTTGAATCCGAACTAAGCGACCAGCTTGGGATCAAGCCACACAGAGTATAGTTGCCAACTTCTCAGCATGTCAAATCAATCACTTCAGGCCGGCTCGGTCCTGGGGTGGAGTGGGCTTGAGGTTTTCCAAGTCTTGAAGCAGGGTCGGCACGGGAAGTAGTGTCCAGCGGCACCGTCTCCCAATTCTGAGCGAGACAGGATCGCCATCGGAAACGGTCCACTAGCGCTGAACCACACTCCCCAACAGGTCATGGAACTCCGGAAAAGACACCGACGCAGCGTCCGCCCCTTGCATCGAGCATGACCCCTTCGCCGCCAGGGCTGCAATCGTGAAGGCCATGGCAATGCGATGATCACCGAACGAGTCAAGCTCCGCCGCCGCGAACGCTTGACCACCGGGAATCGTCATCCCGTCGTCGCGCACGTCGACGTGGATGCCCATTCTTCGCAGGTTCTCCGCAACGGTTGCAATGCGGTCGGTTTCCTTGACGCGCAGCTCGGCAGCGTCTCGAATGTCCAGCCCTTGGCGCGAGGCGGCTCCGAGCACGGCCAGGATCGGGATCTCATCGATGACACCGGCCGTCGTTGCACCCTCGATGACGCCGCCATCGAGAACCGGCCCATTCCCCGCCCGGCCGGCAACGCGCAGATCGCCCACCGGCTCGCCGTGCTCCACGTGACTTCCGAGGATCTCTATGTCGGCCCCCATCTTGCGAAGAACGTCCAACAGGGCCGTGCGCGTCGGGTTCAGGCCGACTCCTTCCACAATCAAGTCCGACCCGGGGAGTAGCAGTCCCGCCGCCAGGAAGAATGCGGCGGACGACAGATCGCCCGGCACTTGAAGCTCGAGGCCCCTCAAGCCAGCACCACCCTCAATCCCCACTTCGAGCCCATCGACGGTTACGTCCGCGCCGAACTCGCGTAGCGCGATCTCGGAGTGGTTGCGCGTCAACAGCGGTTCGCGAACGGAGGTCATACCGTCGGCAAAAAGTCCGGCGAACAACACCGCCGTCTTCACTTGCGCGCTCGGCACAGGCAGGTCGTAGTGAAAAGGCCGCAGCTCACCGCCCTGAATCTTTAGCGGTGGTAGGTCGCCGTCTCCAGCTTCGATGCCGGCGCCCATCGCCGCAAGCGGCGTGATGATACGTCGCATCGGCCGGCACGACAGCGACTCATCGCCGCCAATCGTCGTCTCAAATTCCTGCCCCGCGAGGATGCCCGAGAGCATGCGAATCGTTGACCCTGAGTTCCCTGCATCGAGCGGTCTCGCGGGCGCCTGCAAGCCGTCGAGCCCCACCCCTTCAACCGTCACACGATTCCCGGCGCGATCGATCGTGACGCCAAGATCACGCAGGCAGCCGAGGGTCGACGCACAGTCGGCGCCGGTTGAATAATTCTCGATGACCGTCCGCCCGTCGGCCAACGCCGCGAGCATGGCGTAGCGGTGCGAGATCGACTTATCGCCCGGCAAGCGGATCGTGCCCGAGATCGATGAAACCGGTTGAATCGTGCGCGTCATACGCAAAAGGCGGTCTTATGCCGGCTCGCTGGCGGCTCCCGGACCCACCTAAGTCGCTCCCGCCGCCAACTCTCGCACAAACTCCACATCGCCCTCGAGGAAATCAAACGCCGGCAGGTCCTGGGGCTTAGCCCATCGAACCTCGCCGAAATGCGCGTAGTCCGGCTCGCCGGTGAACTGGGCCACGCGAAAGAAGATCAACCGTAGCGGCTTACGCCCCGGATACTGGTACTCGTAGCGAGTGATCTCCGACTCGATGCGAGCCTCGATTTGCAGCTCCTCGCGTAGCTCGCGCCGCAACGAATCCTCCGGCGACTCCCCTTCCTCCAATTTCCCGCCGGGAAACTCCCACTTGCCGCCATGGTCCTGCTCGGGTCGGCGTCGGCAGATCAGAATACGCCCGCCGCGCTCGATGACAGCGGCGGTAACAGTGGTCATGGGAGGGGAAGCGGGGGGCTGGCTCGCGTCGTTCGCGGTGTGAGCCCCAGGTGAGAAAGAGCCGCTTTGCTCCGAAACCGGTGAAGGTTGATCGGACGGCCCCTCCTCCAGGCAAAGAGTACCGTTGGCCAAAAAGACCGTCCTACCGTAGCCCCGGAGGGCCGGGTGCGAACAGTCAGCCGGCTACGGAATGCCGATTAGAGTTCCCCCCGGGTTTTTGAGAGTGGGGCAGAATACCAATCCCCGCCTGTCAGCCCGGGGCTCACACCGCGAACGACCGCGGCGCGCAGGGCAATTCTTAATCTTACATCACCATCGCCTTACATCACTTCAGGAGCGGGAATGCCCATCGTCTTGAGCACGCCGGTCAACTCGCGCAGGAAGAACTGCGTCGTCCACAGCAGGAAGGCTTTCTTCCGCTGGTCGGTTTCGTTGAGGATGTGGTGCTGATGGTAGAAGTTGTTAAAGCCTTGCGCCATCTGGAATGCGTAGCGGGCCAACTGGGCGGGCTCTCCGGCGGCGATGGCGCGCTCGATGGTCCAATCGACACGCGAGGCTTCGAGCAGAAGCTGCCAGAAGTCTTCGTTCTGCAACTGCTCCTCGAACATGGCACGGTCGAGTTCCTTATCGAAATCCGGCAGTGATTCGCCGCGTTCTTCCAGCTTGCGCAGGATGTTGCGCGCCCGCACCACGGCGTACTGCACATACGGGCCGGTCTCGCCCTCGAAGCTGAGCGCCTCTTGCAGGTCAAAAGCGATGACGGTCGTGCGCGTGAACCGCAGCATGAAGTAACGCAGCGCTCCGATGGCAATCTGCGTGGCGATCACCCGCTGCTCGTGCTCGGGCAGGTCGGCGTGGCGGCTACGGACCTCCTCGAGCGCCTTCTCAATCAGCATGTCGATCAGATCGTCGGCCTTGACGCCGAGGCCTTTGCGGCCCGACACCTCGACGTAGGGGCGGCGGCGGTCTTCGTCCGACAGTTCGATGCCAAGCTCGGCACAGCAGCGCGGCGTTAGCGCCACCATCTCATAGGAGAAGTGAACCGAGTCGTCCGCCTGCTGCTCGTAGCCCAGCGCGCGCAGGCCGGCGCGGACCACGTCTTGCAGGTATGACTGGCGTACGTCGATGACGTTGAACACCTTCGAGCCACGGCCAAACGTCGGCGCTACGCCGCTGTAGGGTTGCGTGGTCGAGGCCCACAAGGTGCGGCCGTCGCCGTAGTCGCGGACCTCGGTGTAGTGGAAGTCCTTGTCGAGCAGGCCGAACTTCCACAACTGATACGCGATGTCTTTGCCGACGTAGGTGACGGTGCCGTCCGAGCGGACGATCACCTTCGAATCATCCACCTTCGAATCATCTATGTTCGTCTCCGCCGCATCTTGAGCGATCTCTTGACCGCCCTTCTTGGCCTTATTCTTGCCGGGCTTCGCGGCGGGCGCCTCGCTTTGGAACAGGTCAGCCGGCATCACCCAGCAGCCGCGGTTCTTGCCCTCGGTCTCGAGGTGAATGGCCCTCCGCTCTTTCAGCAGCTCGAACGCGGAATCCCAAAAATGCAGGTGTAGAATCTCGCTCTCGCGCGGCAACACGTCGTACTCAACCGCCAGCCGTGACATGGTGTCGAGGTGGGCGTTGACGATGGCATCGGAGACGATCCGGGCTAGCTCGGCCAAATCCCCCTCGCCCGACTCGATCGCATGCAGGGTCTCGGAGCGCCAGTCCCGGCTCGACGGCTCGGCTTCGTAATGCGCGGACGTCCGCGCGTAGAGGTCCCAGCAGTAGTAGTCGAAGCG
>JAKZVK010000826.1:0-3884 GCA_047516085.1 Bryobacterales bacterium | reverse complement strand
GCATTGAGTCGGGTGCGGGATGTTGCAGCCGCCAGCGGCGGTGAAATCGGGCTCAAGTTGCCAATACCCGACTAGGTCAGCGGCCGACGAACGTCCGGTTTCCGTGGAACAACTGAACGACAGGGAGGTGACGGACCGATGCGAACCATTCTGCTTGCGATCGTTCTGCTAGGGATTGGGGGGCCTGCGGGTTTGATCGCTGTGGTTGATGCGCAGGATCCCCAGCAGCTTCCCGCGACGTACACTTCCATCGCCGAGATCAGGGCCGCATTGGATGAACAGGGAGAATCCAGCGGCGGCGGTGCTAGCGTACACATCTCAGAGCCTGACGATTTCGCACCGGAGGTTCTCGTGCGACGCCGGTTCGCGTCACAGCCGAACAATGCCAGCGTCCACGCAGACCGGGACGAAATCTATCAAGTCATTGACGGCAGCGGCACGTTCGTGTCGGGTGGCACCTTTGTGGATCTCGAGGATCGGCCCGCTGGCATCCGGGGGGGTGAGGCGCGCCAGATCGGGGTCGGTGATTTCGTGGTGATCCCGGCTGGAACCCTACACTGGTTCAGTCAGATCAACGGGTCCATAACGTACGTGCACATTCGGCTCGCACCATAGGACTGAAGGACGAGCCGATAACGCCCCTCTAAGCCACGAGGATGCTCCGCCCTAGCCCAGATACCGAATAGACCCCGAAGACGCTCAGAACGTGATTCTGGGCATCTGACGGGCTCCTGCTTGCGCCTACCGGCCCGCTCTCGGATGTTGACCACCGTCTGATCCTCTCACTCGACTTGCCGCAGGAGGTGGTTAGTATGCGACGCATGTGGTTACTGGTCGTGACGCTGGTGATTCCGTCAGCATGCCAGCCCGCTCAAGGCGGGGAATGGACGACTCTGTTCGACGGCTCCAGCCTCGACGGTTGGACGGTTCTCGGAGACGCCAACTGGGAGTTGGCAGACGGTGCCGTTTCAGCAAATGAGGGCAGCGGGTTCCTCGTCTCGGAGGAGTCCTACGGTGATTTCGAACTGACGCTGGAATTCTGGGTCGATGAGCCCGCCAACAGCGGAGTGTTCATTCGCTGTTCGGATCCCGAAAACGTTGGAGCTGCCAACTCCTATGAAATCAATATCTTCGATACGCGGGCCGACCAGACATACAGAACCGGAGGAATCGTGAACGTGGCAGCGCCGGCTAGCGTCATCAATACCGGGGGCCAATGGAACAGTTACGAAATCACGGCCCAGGGCTCACGGCTGGTCGTCATCCTGAACGGCACCCAGACCGTCGACACGACCGACGATCAGTTTGTCAGCGGCCCGTTCGCGCTCCAATACGGGGCAGGCACGGTCCGATTCCGCAACGTCCAGATTCGGTCGCTCGACTAAGACCCCGACGGCAGGACGACCCCTGATACCAGGCGTTCCTCGAAGAGGCGAGGATTACGTGGTGAGGCTCTAGCCTCGCGCAGTGACAAGCCCGATCTTAAGAACTCACCATCCAAAGGATCCCGACCATGACCAAGCTCACTCTCATTGCCGGCATCGCGGTGGTACTCGCCGTACCCCTCTCGCTGTCCGCCCAGAACCCCCTCGTGCAGTCGTTGAAGAGCGTCTTCGATATCACGAAGACCAACATCATGGCGACCGCCGAAATCCTAGACGACGAGATGTACACGTTCCGGCCGACCGACGAAGTGCGCAGCGCCGGCGAGATTCTGGCCCACATCGCCGACGGGCAGTTCTCGTTCTGCGGGATCGCAGTGGGTGAAGCCAACGCCGGTCCCGAAAACTTCGAAGAGACGCGAACCCACAAAGCGGAGATCATTGCAGCACTCGAGCATGGCTTTGCATACTGCGAACGCATCTTCGCGCGGACCAGCGATGCGGGGGCGGCTGATGCTGCCGACTTCTTCGGGGCTCCAAACACCGTCGGCGGTATGCTCGCGTTCAACTCCGTTCACAACTACGAGCACTACGGCAACCTGGTGACCTACATGCGGATCAATGGAATCGTGCCGCCGTCATCCAGGTAGGCTCCGGCCGAAGATCCGTCAATTCTACCCTCGTCGCCGACGCTCCCCTACGTCAGCAGCTCCAGCAGCGCCGACGACGCTGCGTCCGGCCGGTGCGCTGGCAGGTCATGTCCAGCCACCGCGAACGCCGGGCGGTCATTCAGCCACCCACACGAACGTGCCGTCACGGTTCTCGAACGTGCCAAGACCCGGGAAAGGGAAGTGCACCGCGTAGACGCGCTGGCCGGAATCGGCGGCGGAGGCGAGCACGGCCTTCCGGCTTTCCTGCGCCAACGGAGCGTCGCCATCGAAGGCGATGGTCCAGTCCGGTCGCTGCACCGAAATCACCGAATGGTGCATCGTGTCGCCGATATAGAGCAGTGAGGCCTCACCCGAGGTGATGAGGTAGCCAGAGTGGCCGGGCGTGTGCCCCTGGATGTCCACCGCCTTGACGGTGCCGGGCACACGATCCGCGCCGGGCTCAAACGTCGCCACTCTTGGAGTGACCGTTGTCACCAGCGAGGCGAGTTGTGCGTTCGCCTGCATCGCTGTCCACTCATTGACCGAGATGTGTATGGCGGCGTTGGGGAATGCCAGCGCGCCGTCCGCGCCCACAAGCCCGCCGACATGATCGCCGTGGCTGTGGCTGATGAAGATGTCTGTCACTGCGCCTGGCTCTACGCCGGCGGTCGCCATCGATGCGGACAGCATTCCGGACGGGCCGTTGCCGGTGTCGAACAGCAGCACGCGGTCGGCTGTGCGGACGATCAGTGGCTGGACACTGAGTTGAAGGACATCGGTCGCGAGGCCCGCCGCCGTCAGCAGGGCATCCACGTCGGCCTTCGACTGGTTGATGGCGAGCGTCATGTTGTCGTTGACTGGCGAGAAGGCGGCGTCTTTCATTGACGCGGCCTGGAGCGCGCCGATGGCGAAGGGCGACACGTTCTCGCCCGCGCCAAATACGGCGATGGCTGGCGCCGCGGTTTCGGCAGTTTCAGCGGGAGCGGCTTCTTCTGTCGCCGGCGAGCAGGCGGCGAGGCTCGCTGCGAGCAAAATCACGAGGGCTGTGTCGGTTCTCATGGCTGCGGTCTCTTGCGCAAGGCGCATGATGCGCGTGGTGGAATCTGGATGGCGACCGTTAGGTCGGGTAACCGTCCCATAGGTCGTGTCACCAAAGAGCCATCTAACGACCTAACGATTCTTCTGGCGCTCAATCGCCTAGCGACCTTCTATGGCTGCGTTCAGGCGAGCGATGGGATCGGACAAGGACGCACTCCAGGATCAGGTTGCAGTCAACATCCGAAAGTGGGGCGGTAGGCGCAAGCAAGCGTCCAGCATCGCGTTCTAAGCGTCTTCTGGGTTTATTCGGTATCCGGGGGGTAGGCTGGAGCGCCCTCGTGGCTTAGAGGGGCGTTATGCGGTGCTCATCTGCGAGCCAAGATCAATTCTGGAGCTAGGAGTCAGTTCTTGGCTAAGATCGGATGCCGGACGATGCGGCGGCGTTCAGCAATCCCGAGGACCGTAGAATCCTGTGATCGATCCGCCTTCGCTCAGGAAGCCAGCCCCGCGGCACCGCCCACCCAAGCACTACGTTGAACCCACATGATTGGGTTTCTCCGATTGCCGTTACCTACGTCTCGCTCTACCCTGACCACACCGCGGCGCACCCACACGACTCCGATGAGAGGTCAGTATGAGTACGAGAGTCCCCTTGGGGGTCAGGCCGAGTCCTTCTTTGATGACCAGACGCGACGTCCTCCGTGCGTTCGGAGCGATAGGCGGTTCATCCCTGATGATGGGAGCCATGAGCGCCTGTGGCCTGATGGGCACCTCGGCCACCCGCCCCGTGTTGCAGGGCAGGCCGCCTGGTACC
>JAKZVK010000825.1:0-2747 GCA_047516085.1 Bryobacterales bacterium | reverse complement strand
GCCCAAGGTGTTGGCGGCACCCTCCTTACCAGGGGAGGGAATCCGAAATGGGCCACGTAAGACTGGGCATCCTGCCGAAATCGCGGAAGTGGAATCAGGTCGTCACTGAATTGAGGCTCGGCGCGGAAGTCGAAGCTGTTGCGGCATCCGCCGCAGATGCAGCAGAACGCGCTCTCCAGGCGGCATCGGACGACCCGGCATTTCTGCACACCTTCTGGCTCCTGACGCAGCTTCCTCTCGCCGCGCGGGGGCCAGACTTTGCCGACGATCTGCGTCGCCTCGGCGTTCAGGTGCCAGAGCATCCCGGCCTCATGGACGTGGTCGCCGCGATCTCCGATTGTGTCGATTGCCACGCACGGGAACAGGGAGGACGCACCGACCTCGGCGAAATGGCCCAAATGGCGGCGGTGGAGACCCTTGTGGCATTGGTCGGGCAGGGCCTGCCTTCACTGTTCGAACCCAACGCGGGAGAGGTCCAGCGGGAGATCGGACGGTTCGCCAGTGGAGACCGCTTCAGCGCCCTGGCGCGGGAGTTCTTCGCCCGCCTCACGCAGCGGAGCCTCGATTATTACCTCAGCCGCGAACTCGGCAACCATATCGGCACTGATCAGCGGTTTCGGGACGATGCTGAACGGTCACAGTTCGACGATGCTCTCGCCTGCCATTGCCGGGAAGCATCGCGGATCGTCGAGGCGTTCGCCGGAGGGTGGTATGGCAAGAACGTCTATCAGGGGGGCGGACTGACCCCGGACGCCGTTCGCCGGTTTGCCCCGGTCGCGTTCAAGAAAATCCGCGCCGAACTTCGGAAGCGACGAGATGCAGACGAATGAGCATCTCGTGCTGTGCGGCGGTGTGGAGGAGCCGCAGGTGGCCAGCGAACAAAGTCTCCGCCTTGCCCTGCACGGCAGATCGCCGAACGTTCGCCTTCAAATATCGGACATCAGCCGGCGGCTCCTGGCGAACGTTCCGGACGTTCTCGCCGATCTTCTGGAAGTCGCCAGCTACGTCTACGCCGCGGACAGCGCGATTTCGCGTGGCGGAAAGACCGATACGCAAATGGGAAGGCGGTGGCGTCGAAAATTCAGGTTTGAGATTCCGGTTCGCCTGCCCAGCCTCTGGTCTTCCGATCCCGTCTTGTCCGCGCTCGTCGAGACGCTGAGCTTCCTTTCCGATGACAGCTACGAGTTCGAGTTCAGGGCGATCACCGATGCGCCGACCATGGAAGAATACTTTGAGTTCAAGGACAAGGAGGAAACGGCGTTTACGCCCGATGAAGTGATCCTGTTCTCGGGGGGGCTTGATTCCCTCTCTGGCACGGTCGAGGAACTGGTCGGGTATGGCAAGAAGGTTGCGCTCGTGAGCCATCGTTCCGCAAGCAAGATCGTTGGAGCGCAGAAAGGCCTAGTGGACAAGCTTCGCAGCCGGCTCGGCGCCAACCGTGTGCTCCATGTTCCCGTCTGGGCGAATCTCGATGGGACCCTCGGCAGGGAGCTGACCCACCGGACACGGTCCTTTCTTTTCGCGGCGCTCGGGGTAGTCACCGCGAGAATGTTCGGTCGCGACAGAATCTGTTTTTTCGAGAACGGCGTGGTCAGCTTGAATCTGCCACCGGTTGCCCAGGTCGTTGGCGCCAGGGCGACACGAACGACGCATCCGCAGACCCTGGCGGGGTTCCAGAGCTTGTTCTCTGCGGTGCTCGGCAGCGACTTTGGCGTCGACAATCCGTTCACCTGGATGACGAAGACAGAAGTCATCGAACGAATAGCGGCGAACGATTGCAGCGACCTCATCAGGGATACCCGGAGCTGCACCCGCGTCCACGACATGACGAGGCTTCATCCCCATTGCGGGCAATGCTCGCAATGCATCGATCGCCGTTTTGCAGTGCTTGCCGCCAGTCAGGAACACGAGGATCCCGCCGAAGCCTACAAGGTTGATCTCTTTACCGACAAACGTCCAGCGGGACCGGACCGTGAAATGGCGCTCGGGTATGTCCGCTCTGCGTCCATGGTGAATCGGATGGAGGACACTGCCTTCTTCGCCCGGTACGGCGAGGCGAGCCGGGTTGTTCGGCACTTCTCCGAACCTGCGGATGTTGTGGCAGAACGCATCTTCGACCTTTATCGACGTCACGCATCGGCCGTCTGTCGTGTCTTCGACGATGCCATCGCATCGCATGCGGAAGCCCTGCGCCAAGGCTGCCTTCCTGTCGACAGCCTTCTTTCGCTCGTCGTCGGTCAGTACCAGGGGGGCGTCTCCTACAACGTTCCAAGCGAGATGCCGGAACAGCTCGCCGTGGTTCGCGTGGAAATCAGGATCGCCATCGACGAAGAAGGGCAGAGAGTCGTTTTTGACGGTTGGGGCGAAGTCAAGGGCGTTGGCGCGGGGTTGATAATCGCTCTCGCGGGGCCCTTCCGGCGGGCGATGCTTGATGAACTTTCCCCGGAGCGATATCCCTTCACCGAGAGTGGTGAGCTATGTCGCAAGGCCGGTTGTGACAACGAGGAAACGCTCCGGAGGCGTGTCCAGCGCTGCCGGAACCGCATCAATAAATTGGCCAAGGCGGCCGGCGATCCTCCGCCGTCGATCGAGTCAGTTATAGAAAGCATCCCATGGCGCGGCTACAGGCTGAACCCGGATCGGGTCAGGATTTTGGCGCTGACCGAGGTTCGACGGAGCACATAGGTCACGCTTTTCCGCCAAGAGGTCACGCTTCTGCAAGTTGACCCTTGAATATCAAAGGGGTG
>JAKZVK010000824.1:0-5731 GCA_047516085.1 Bryobacterales bacterium | reverse complement strand
TGAGCTGTGGGGCCACGCCCTGCATTCCTCCGGCTTCGTGGCTCCCACCGCTTCACCACGAAGTGACGAGAATACCCTCCACAACCCCTTTCCCGCCGTCTTCTATAGCTCCCGCTATAGTTGACTGGGCCAATGCCCAGACCGCGGGTTCCCACCCGCGGCTCCGAAGTGTCGGGTCGGGGCGTAAGAGCGTGTTGTGGGCCCAATGCTTGTTGTGGCAGCTCAGCGCAGGCTCACGCCCGCGGCTCTGAGTGGCGGGTTGGGGTGGCATCCCACCCCCGGACGATCCGGGTCTTTGGTTTGCGTGGTAACTTGTTTAAGCGGTGAATCTCGCTGCTGTGAGCCGATAAGCCCCTCGTGGGCAGAGGCCTAAGCAAGGGAGTGGCGTCTTGAGCTATCAACCCATCGAGGACTACGGAATCATCGGAAACATGCGGACCGTCGCCCTGGTGGGCATGAACGGATCCATCGACTGGCTCTGTTTTCCCAACTTCGACTCTCCCAGTATCTTCGCCAGGGTTCTCGATGACAAAAAGGGCGGGCATTTTTCCATCGGCCCCACGAACACCGACCGGATGACGCCGAAGCGCTTCTACTGGCCCGACACGAACGTTCTCGTCACGCGCTTTCTGTCACCCGAGGGAGTCGCGGAGATCATCGACTTCATGCCGGTCAGCTCGTCGGTTGTCCCGTTCGAGGAACACCCGATCATCCGCTTTGTCCGTGTGGCGCGCGGCGAGATGTCGTTTCGTCTTGAATGCAAGCCCGCATTTGACTACGCGCGGGCCGACCACAGCGTCGAGGTCCACTCCGGCGGCGCCCGCTTCCGCTCGAGCGGCCTCAGCCTCGGCTTGTCGACGCGCATCCCTGTGCGGCAGTGGGGTTCCGGCGTGGAGGCGGAGTTTGTACTCAAGGAAGACGAGTCGGCCACCTTCGTTCTGCGGGAGGTCCCTCAATACGGCGGCGGCGGCGCGGCGATCTCCGACGCGGAAGGGCAGCGCGCCTTTGAGCAGACGGTCGAGTTCTGGCGCGGGTGGATTGCCAAATGCACGTATTACGGCCGCTGGCGCGAAGTAGTCCATCGATCCGCTCTGTGCCTGAAGCTGCTGACCTTCGAGCCGACCGGCGCGATCGTCGCCGCGCCCACTTGTAGCCTGCCCGAAGACCTGGGCGGAGAGCGCAACTGGGACTACCGCTATACCTGGATCCGCGACGCCGCCTTCACTCTGTATGGGTTGTTGCGTATCGGGTTCACCGACGAAGCCGCGCGGTTCATGCATTGGTTGGAGGCCCGCTGCCACGAGCTGGGGCCGGACGGCTCGTTGCAAATCATGTATGGCCTCGACGGCCGGCGCAAGCTCACCGAAGAAACGCTTGGGCACCTGGAAGGCTATCGCGGATCGAGCCCCGTGCGCATCGGTAACGGCGCCTACGACCAACTGCAGTTGGATATCTACGGCGAAATGATGGACTCCATCTACCTCTACAACAAGTATGGGAGTCCGATCTCCTCCGACCTCTGGACGCACCTACGGCGGCTGGTCAACTGGGTCTGCGACAACTGGGAGATCGAGGACGAAGGCATCTGGGAGGTGCGCGGCGGCCGCAAGCACTTTCTCTATTCGAAGCTTATGTGCTGGGTGGCGATCGACCGCGGTTTGCGGCTTGCCGACAAGCGCTCGTTTCCCGCCGACCGCGACCGCTGGGTGAAGGTGCGTGACCAGATCTATGAAGAAATCCTCGATAAAGGGTGGAGCGACAAGCGGCAGGCTTTCGTGCAGCACTACGGGAGCGACTCGCTCGACGCCTCGAACCTGATCATGCCTCTTGTCTTCTTCATGTCTCCGAACGACCCCCGCATGTTGAAAACACTTGACGCCATCATGGCGCCGCCTTCCAAGGGTGGACTGGTTTCCAACAGCCTCGTCTACCGCTACAACCTCACCGAAACCGCCGATGGTCTCAGCGGCGACGAAGGCACTTTCAACATGTGCACCTTCTGGCTGGTGGAAGCCCTCACCCGGGCCGGACGCACCGACCGTAAACTACTGGAGCAGGCGCGGCTCATTTTCGAGAGAATGTTAGGGTACGCGAATGACTTGGGCCTCTACGCTGAAGAAACCGGACCCAGCGGCGAAGCCCTGGGGAACTTCCCCCAAGCGTTCACGCACCTGGCGCTGATCAGCGCGGCGTTTAATCTCGATCGCGTCCTCGGCGCCAAAGGGCGCTAGAGCCCACGTCGGGGCGGGGCGTGCCACGCCTGCCAGGACGTCTGGCCTGACGCGTTACTTCCCTTCCGGACGCGGTTTTCTGTAGCCAACCGGCAGATCAAATGGCCTCGCGACGATCCATCGAAGCGGAAACTCAGGAAACCGTCCGCCGCTTCGTCCGGGAACGTCTCGAGGATGCGCTGATCGTCTCGGTCTCGAACCGCGAGCCTTACGTCCACTACATGGCCGGCGACGAGATCCGCTGGCGGCAGTCGATCGGCGGTCTGACCGTGGCTTTGGATCCGGTCATGCAGGCGGTCGAGGGCATCTGGGTCGCTCACGGCTCCGGCGACGCCGATGCCGAGGTATGCGACCGCAAGGGGCAGGTCGCCGTTCCTCCCGATGATCCCCGCTACACCTTACAAAGGGTCTGGCTGTCGAAAGAGGAGGAAGAGGGTTATTACAACGGTTTCTCGAACCAAGCCCTGTGGCCGCTGTGCCATAACGCGTTTACCCGGCCCGTGTTCTTGCAGTCGCACTGGGACGCCTATCGTGCCGTCAATAAGAAGTTCGCCGACCGGGTGGCGCAAGTCATCGGCGACCGCGAGGCCCTCGTTTTCGTGCAGGACTATCACTTCGCCCTGGTGCCACGCATGATTCAGAAGAAATGCCCCAACGCGACCTGCATTCAGTTTTGGCATATCCCGTGGCCTAGCCCTGAGATGTTCGGCATCTGTCCATGGAAAAAGGAAATTCTCGAAGGCGTGTTGGGCAACAGCCTCATCGGCTTTCACCTCCAGAACTACTGCAATAACTTCCTCGACACGATCGATCGTGAGTTGGAAGCCCGCCGCGACTTGGAGGACTCGGCTATCGTCCACAAGCAGAACGTCACGCAGGTGAGGGCCTTTCCGATCAGCGTGGACTTCGGCGCGATCGCACGCCTGGCCGACAGCGACGCCTGCCAGGAGCAAATGGAGTCCTTGCGTAAAGAGCTGCGCCTCAGAGACACCTTCGTGATGGCCGGTATCGATCGCATGGATTACACCAAGGGCTTCCCCGACCGGCTGCGGGCCCTGGACCGATTCCTGGAGAAGTATCCCGAGTTCGTCGGCAAGATGGTACTCGTGCAGGTCGCCGCCCCGAGCCGTCAACGCATCCCTCAATACAAGGCTCTGGCCTGGGAGGTCGAGCGTCTTACCGAGGAGATCAACTGGCGTCACGGTACGGCAAGCTGGCAGCCGATCCTCACCATCAGTCGCAGCCTTTCGCATGTCGAGGTGCTCGCCTTGTTCCGGTTGTCGGACGCCTGCATTGTCAGTTCGCTGCAGGACGGCATGAATCTAGTCGCCAAGGAGTTCGTCGCGGCCCGGACCGATGAGAAGGGCGTTCTATTACTGAGCCGGTTTGCGGGCGCCGCCTATGAGTTAGGGGAGGCGCTCCCAATCAATCCGTACGCTCTCGACGACTTCGCCGACAAAATGCGCGCCGCCATCACGATGAGCCCGACCGAGAACCGCCGCCGGATGAAGCGCCTACGCTGGAGCGTCAGCCAAAACAACATCTATTCCTGGATCCTCAATATCCTCGAGCCGCTCAGTGCGATGAAGGCCCTGGGCCGCGGGATGGGCTGAGTTGCAGCATCTGTTCGAGCGCTGGACGGCGGTGCGCCGGGTCATCGAGGCCGCGCCGCGGTTGCTCCTGATGCTCGATTTCGACGGCACGCTGTCGCCGATCGTCGAGCGTCCCGAAGATGCGACCTTGCCTGAACTGACGCGGGAACGCTTGGCCGCGTTAGCGCAGTTCGCGGATGTCGATATTGGCATCATCAGCGGCCGCGCGGCCGAGGACGTACGGGCACGCGTGGGTCTCGACGGTGTTGAGTATGTCGGCAATCATGGCCGCGAGCGGCTGCGGCCTTGGGGTGGGGCTAGCGACGGGGACCCCGAAGCGAAGCAGCACGTGCGTGCGGTGACGAAGGCGTTCGAGGAAAAGCTCGGCGCGATTCCAGGGATCTATCTAGAGAACAAGGGCCTCACGTTGGCCGTCCACTTCCGCCGCACGCCCGCCTCACGGCACGAGGAAGTGAAGCAAGGAGTCGCCGAAGTCACCCGAGCCTTCGCCGGCCGCTTCCACGTGAGCGAGGGCAAGATGGTCTTCGACGTCGTGCCGGCGGACGAGGTCAGCAAGGGCTCGACCACACTGGAGATGATCCGTGAACGCGGCGGGACGGAAAAGGTCCTTCCGATCTACTGCGGCGATGACACGACCGACGAGACGGTCTTCCTTGCCTTGCCCGAGGAGGCCTTGACGGTTTGCGTCGGCGATCCCGAGAAACAGTCGGCCGCCCGTTACCGTCTCGATGACCCCGACGAGGTCGCCACGTTTTTGGATAGAATCTTGGCGTGCAGACGAGCCCAACCCAAACTGTAATCGCTGGGGCGGGGCCTCGGTCGGTTTTCTCATCGTTGCTTTCTTTGGCCCGCTTGCGAGTGGGCTTGGCCCTGCTGCTTCTGCCTCTCGTTCTTCCTGCTCAGGAAAAAGGTGCTGTCCTCGTGCTCACCGCCGGCGGACGCGATTACCTATTCGGCGCGGGTGGCACGCTGGCGAAGATGATCGACGAGGGGCGTCCGGTGTACGTCTTGCAGTTCGGCAACGACGAGAAGGACTCGGTCGGACTCGGCCCCGCCCAAACCCGCATCGCCAACAACGCCGAGGCGGAGAAGGCGGGCAAGGTGCTCGGCGTCAAAGAGGTCCTCAACATGGGCCACAAGAGCGGGGAGCTGGGCTACATCTCGAGCAGCGAGATGCGCAACCAGGTCATGACGATGGTGCGCTTCTACAAGCCCGAGATTCTGTTCTTCCCAGACTGGTACGTCCACTACCTCGACGACCAGGACATCTACCGCGTTGGCCGCATGGCCGAGGAGTCGCCCTACGGCGGCGGCAACTACTTCCTGCAGGAGATGACGTACGCGGGCCTCAAGGGCTACGCCGCTCGTTTCTATTATTTCTACTCACCCTATCGGCCCTATCGTGCGGGCGAAGGCGGCGAGGGGAAGGCTTCTTTCAAGGGCGTCGACATCACACCGACCTTTGAGCGCAAGGTGAAGGCCATCCTCAAAATGAAGACCTCGAACCACCGTTACGCCGTCGAAACCAAGGAGCGCCTGGAACTCGCCGGCCGTCCCTCTCGCTTACTTGATCCTCTCAACGCCCTGGCGGTGGACAGCCTTGTCCGCGCCTATGTGGAAGAGTTGGCCGAGACCATCGGCAAGAGGCACGGCCACCGCTATGCCGAAGAGTTCAATCACCTGGGCCAAAACCCGGGAATCCCAGAGCACGTGCTGGAGCGGGCGAAACCGATTCAGTAAGCGGGGTGACCCCGTTTGAACAAAACGCGGCTCCGCGGCTCCGGCTCCGCCCGTCTCGCCAGATGCAGGATGGTAAACTCTTTGTATGGAGCCCTTTGAGAACAATCCGAACGGGTCAGTCACTTTACTCCCAGATGGAAGGGTCCC
>JAKZVK010000823.1:0-4178 GCA_047516085.1 Bryobacterales bacterium | reverse complement strand
CGAGGTCGAAACCCGCGACCTTGACGCCGCTACCGTGACAGGCGTAGCAGTAGGTCTCAAACAAGGGCCGCACGTCCTGCTCGAAGCTCGCCTCACCCACCAAAGCAGGCGTAGCGCCGTCCGCGGCTCGTAGCGCCGGGCTGACCAAGACCGCGAATAGAAAAAGGAAGAGTGCCGTGGACACGAGATACCACCGACTCATGCTTGGAGCCGGGAAGACAGGTCAGAGCGTCGGACGGACTTTCGCGGCGTCCTTGAACAGCACGTCGCGAATGGCCTGCGTAGCTTTCTCGTGAAACGCCACCGCGGCAGGATCGAAGTCCTTGGAGGGACGTGGCGCGAGGGTAAAGTGACCATGCCGGTCCTCGCCGCGGACCAGAGCCGCACTGTCCCACTCACCGACAACCTGCTTCGTGCGCGTGGGCATGTAGTGCAGCGAGAGGCCGATGCGCCGATCGGTGGACCGGTTGGGACCCGATGCATGAGCCAACCGCACGTTGTGCATCGACATCTCACCGGGTTGCAACGGCATAGCCAAGGCCTTTGCTTCGTCAACCTGCACAGAAATTTCCTGCCCGCGCGTTAAGAGATTATTCTCCTTGAATTCATCTTGGTGGGGCAGCAGATCGCCCTGGTGACTGCCCGGCAGTACGCGCATGCACCCGCTCTCGAGCGTGGCCGGCGATAGCGCCAGCCACACGCTGACCAGGTCGTCGGTGTCGAGGCCCCAATAGCGCAGGTCCTGATGCCACGAGACGAAACTCTCGCTTCCGGGCTCCTTGACCCAGAAGAAGGTGTTCCAGCAAAGGATATCGGTGCCGATCAGATCCTCGACCGCATCGAGGATCTTGGGATGGCGCATCAGGTCGTCTACCCATGTGAACAGCAAATGAGATTTGTTCCGCAGCGCTCCCCCAATGGGTTTGCCTTGACTGGTTTCGAAATTCTCCAGAAGCGTTCGGTTGGCCGCGACTTGCTCATCGTCGAGCATCTTGACCGGGAAGTAGTATCCATCCCGCTTGTACTGCTCGACGGCTCGTTCATTCAGCACTTTCAGCATGGGGCCTCCAAGACGGTTGAGGTGAGGAGCTGGAGTGGTCTGGGATGCGGCATCGGTTCTTCCCGCTCGCTTCTGACGGATCTGCGCACTGCGTCGCTGATCGGGAATATCGTAACAGACAACCGACGGCGAGAATGTTCGCGCGATTGGTAGCGGTACAATCTCAACGAAGCGGTCAACCACTGCTGACTCTCGCGAATTATTCTGGCAAGACCCCATGTTGACGTGTAGGGGCACGGCACACCGTGCCCGTCTTCCAAGATCACTGCACCTCGCGAGCCTCCCTAGGTTGAGTTGAGGAAACGGCCCAAGCAGAAGCGGTGCAAGCATGCGAAGATTCAATTCGATCGGTGTCGGCTGGCAAGAGCAGTGAGAGACCCGCAGCGCCGGGCTGGGAGGCTGGACGATGTCTCGAAGAAGATTCTTGGGAACAGCAATCACCGGTGCCGCCGCGATGGTGGCCCATCCGGCGGCGTCCGCGGCCGCTGCTCGTGAGGCCGAGCCGAAATACCGTGGCGGGATCGTCGGCCTTGGATGGATGGGGCTCCTCTACGATCTGGCCGACCGCATACCCAACCGCTTCGAGGTCGAGGACAAAGTGCGGCCGACGCCCAAGCTCGATATCCACCGCAAGTTCAACCATCACGACCACCCGGGCAACGAGGGCAACCCGACCTCGTACGCCGAGGCGTTGTGGGCGCGGCCCGAGGTGAAGCTCGTCTCCGCCGCGGAGTTCGATCCACAGCGTCTGAAGGCCTTCAAAGAGCGCTACGGCAACGTTGAACTCTACGACGACGCCCTCAAGATGTACGCCACAGCGCGCCTCGACATCGTCGCGATCGCGACAAACACCAAGGGCCGCTCCTTTTTAACCATCGAGGCCGTCAAGGCCGGCGCAAAGGGGATCTTCGTTGAGAAGCCCATGAGCCACACCCTCGAAGAAGCCGACCGCATGGTCCAAGCCTGCGCCGAGCGCAACGTTCCGCTCAACGCCGGCTCCATCACCACGACTCATCCTTCTTTCGCGAAAGCGAAGGAGCTGCTCGAAGGGGGCGAGATCGGCGAGTTGCTCTCGATCGAAGCGGCGGGGCCTTTTGCGCAGCATCAGAACTGGGCGTACTTTCTCCGCGGCAAGCCGGCTTGGGTCACGGGTCACGGCGACGAGCCCCGGCGCGAATCCGGCAGCGACGAGTTCCGCGGCCAGGGCATGATGGTGACGACTGAAGACGAGGTCGTCCACTTCCGCAAGGGAGCGCCGGGCGTTCGGCTCTACGGCAGTAAGGGAGAGATACGCTTCGGTTTCAAACGCGCTTGGGAACTCGACATCGACATGGAGACGCCCACCGGCAAGAAACGCATCCCCGCCCCGTGGCCTGAGCCGCAGTTCCTGCCGCCCTACGGCGGGATCTATTGCCTCGATGACGTCATCGCCTGCATGGAAGGCCGCCTGGACGAGCCCAAGAACTCCGGCCGCCGCGTCGCCATGGCCCTCGAAACCGAGATCGCCCTGAAGGAGTCCGCGAAACGTGGCGGCCAGAAAGTGGACCTGCCGCTCGAAGACCGCTCGCTCGGGCTCAACTACGACTGGTTCCGGTAGAGGCCGACACCGCTGAGGAAACCGAGCCGTGACCGTGAGCGGTCCGGCACGAGCCCTGACACAGCTTGAGCGCCTCAAAAGTAGTAGCCTGTCCCCCACCCCACACCCCACTTTCCCACTTTCCCACTTTCCCCCAATATGGAACGCAACGCCATCCATGGCTCCGACGCGCCCGAAACCGCGGCCGTCGAGCCGGCCTTCTTCTTCCCGCAGCTTGACCGGCTCCGCTGAAAGCGAGCGAATACCGTCACTCATCGTCTCGGCAAACAGCTCGGCCCCAGCCATCGATCGGAGCGTTCCCGAGCATGGCTCAGCCATGACCTTCGGGGACTTGGGAGATTGAGCGGGGTGGAGGCACCGGCGGTGATAGAATGGTCGTGCGGCTGGAGCAAAAGGCGGTGTTGATCTCGATGCAACGGTTGCTGCTGGTAGCGGGCCTCGGCTTGGCGCCGCTGGGCGCCCAAGGCACAGACCTCCTCCCCACCGGCGAAATCCCGCCCGGCAAGGTCGTCCTCGTCGCTCAGCCTCACCACGACGATCACACGACCGACCACGGCCTGGCCGGCCTGATCACCCGGCTAGTCGACGAGGGCTACCGCGCCATCTACGTCCGTGCGTCGAACGACGAGAAGGACGGCCCGCACGGGTACCCGCGCAACGACATCATCAACCTGCGTGAGACCAAGGAGGCCACTGCCGCCCTGGGTATGGAGAAGGTCATCAGTCTCAACTGGCGCAACAATTTCGAGACCCCCTTCCCGATTGATGAAATGCGCGAGCAGTTGATTCTTCTGATTCGCAAGTACAAGCCGGACGTCGTGCTCGGGCACAACGCCTGGGAGCACTATCAGAAGAACCCCGGCCATCGAAACAACGCCTGGGCGCTGGCCGAGGCCTACTGGCTCGCGGGGTATCGGAACGTCCACCCGGAGCATTTCGAGTTGGGACTGGAGCCCCACGAGGCCTCATACCACTACGGCAAGGCGCGGCTGGACTGGGGGCTTGGCCACCGGCCCAACATCGTTATGGAGTTCAACACCGAACAACAGAAGCGGAAGGAACTCGGCTTTCACTTCAGCGCATACGCGGCGAGCCCGGAACAAGTGCAGGCAACCCGTGCGGCGCTAGCCAAACGCAATCTGTACGTGCCGGAATTCGAGGACCTTGATGACCAGGCTATTTCTGTACAGATCTCTAACTGGTGGATGGAATACATCTCGCGTCTCCACGGTTCCCACGCCGGGGTCACGTTCGGTGAAGAGTACTTCCTGATGGACGAGTTCTATGACCTGCCCGGCCTCAAGCCGTATCTTGAGCGCAATGTTGAGCGGCGGTAGCGGACGGGACTTGAGCCGGCGACTTCCGGCCTTCGGGACGCCCGGCACCGCCGAGTAGCCCCGGGGAATTTCACCCCGAGGCTCTCACAGAACCGGACATAAGCCTCTCGACTTATCCGGCTCGTGCCACCCCTTGAAGGCTGCCGCCTTCCGCCGACATCAGCGGGTTCCTCCTGTTTCCAGT
>JAKZVK010000822.1:0-3707 GCA_047516085.1 Bryobacterales bacterium | reverse complement strand
CCCTCGAAACGGGGATGGGCTTTGAGGTATCGGCGCAGCTCGCGCTCGATGGGGCCGCGCTTCGCATCCGAAGTACACCACCTGGCCGATTTCGAGGGCCACATCCCCCTCTCCTCCACCCGTTCAAGCAGGGTCTTTCCGGAGGTGACAGGCGCCAGGATGAGCGGCACGCCAGGCGGAATCGACTTTCCGGTCGAGGACGAGCTGGTAGAGCGCCGCCTGTACGAGCGGTACAACAGACGGCAGCTCTTCCAGATTGATGAGCCAGCGGCCGGGATCGTCCGTGGGCGGCAGGAAGGCCGGTAGCGCCCAGCGGGTGCGGTCCGCGGAGTCACGCCAGGGAATGCCGCGCAGGTCGACAGGGTCAAGCAGGAGCGCCCGGACGTCGACATACGCGCGGCCGGCGTCTGTCGCGACCTGCTGGGCGATCATTGATTTGGCCGCCCCTGGCGGTCCCCATACGACGCAGGGTTGACGGGCTTCGACGAGCAGCGCCAGCGTCTCGGAAAGCTCGCTCGGGCGGAGCGTATAGTCCGCGGAGATGGTGTCGGGATCGGTCATGCGCAGGCTCCTGAGTACGGGGAGGCGGCGCGGACACCCTCCGGGCGCCCGGCCTTCACCTCGCGCAAGCGCATCTCCTGCTCCCGGCGGATCGACGTAGGTGGTCGTAACGATGAGGCGATCGTGGTGATGGGACGGTTGCTGGCTGGCCGGGGCGGGGACAGGTAGCACGGTGCTATAGGTGGTGAGGACGCCGCCGCGGATACGGCGCGTCGGCATCGAGTGTGCCAAACGCAGCAACGCTCAACAGACCGCGCAGGCCGTTGATCTGCGCCGTGCGGAACTTCACCAGTTGCTGGCGCATGCGATGCAGCGCCAGGATCGCCTGCTGTTCCTCGCCCTTGATCCCAACCGTCTTGGTCCTGGCTGCTGCACCGCGGTCCAGATCGCCCGCGCGTCGTGCGCATCGTTCTTGTTGCCGCCCACGAAGGGCCGCACCATCTTCGCCGGCAGAAGCCGGACCTCGTGACCGAGGTCCCGGATCCGGCGCGCCCAATGCTGCGAGCCACCGCACGCCTCCATCGCCACCAGGCACGGCGCGCGATTGGCGAAATGTTCCAGAAACTTCGCCCGCATCAGCCGCAAGTCGACGATCTCGCCCGTCTCCATATCGACCCAATGCAGTTGGAACACCCGCTTCGCCGTATCCACGCCGACGACCGTTCTGTTAGTCTTCATCTCGGACCCTCCGGTTTGCCTGTGAAGAGCTCGCTCTTCCCACTTGGCACTTTGATGCCGTCGGCCCGCGAGGGTCCAACTCAACCCTCCCGACTTCCGGTATCAGGGGGTGGGAGGCGTCCATTCCATTTCCCCAGGGAGCACCGCCAGAAGTTGCATTCGACCAACCCGCTCGAACGCCTCAACGGCGCGATCAAGCGACGCACCAACGTCGTCGGCATCTTCCCCAACGAAGACGCAATCACACGGCTCGTCGGCGCAATCCTTCTCGAGCAGAACGACGAGAGGGCCGTCTCAAGGAGATACATGACACTGGAATCCATCGCTCAAACGAGCGACAATCTCACACTCAAGCTGCCAAACGTGGCAGCCTGAGCGTCCCGGCCCTACCCGCCGGATACCGCGTAGGACGCCAGGCTCTTACACCACGTGCCGGAACACGATCGCCCTATCCAGTTAGTCTGACAATGCCCTCCCCGATATTGCCGCTCCGTCGCCACAGATCAACCCATTTGATCGCTGTCGAAGCCGCTAGCCCAAAACGTTGCGACGCCGAACGCCGGGGCATCCCGCCTTCAACCGCCGCGACAAGCCGCTCTCGAAGATCGTTGGAAAGAGATTTCGCCATGCAGGCTGGCCTCCTTTTCCAGCCCGCATCTTGAATCACATAACGAGCCTCCGCGGAATCCCTCACGATTCCGAATGATCACAAAATGCTCTAGCTTTTGCGGTGGGTCGTTGTTTCGGCAATCTACGCCCACCAAGTTTCGCAAACTCGCTATCCCCAGACGCCCGCGGGCGGAGTCATTGCCTTGCTAAAGATTGAAAACCTCACTTACCGCATCGCGGGCCGACTTCTTTTCGACGATGTAAACGCCGTCGTTAACGCCGGCCACAAGGTGGGGGTTGTCGGCCGCAACGGTGCCGGTAAGACGACACTGTTTGGTCTGATTACCGGCGTGGCTGACAGCGACGGCGGACGCATCTCGGTGCCACCACACTGGCGTGTGGGGATTACGTCTCAAGACGCACCCAACGGTCGCGATAGCCTGATCGATACCGTGATTGGTGCGGATACGGAATTGGCGAGCTTATGGCAGGAGGCGGAAACGGCCACCGATCCAGCGCGGATCGCTGAGATCCATGACCTTCTAGCCCGGTGTCAGGCGTATTCCGCGACGGCCCGCGCGGCACGTATTCTAGCCGGCTTGGGCTTCGACGAAGCCGCGCAACAGCGCAGTTGCGCCTCGTTTTCGGGTGGTTGGCGTATGCGCGTGGCGCTGGCCTCGCTGCTGTTTACCGCGCCCGATTTGTTGCTACTGGACGAGCCGACCAACCATCTCGACCTCGAAGCGACACTATGGCTGGAGGACTACATAGCGCGCTACGAGGGGGCGGTCGTGATTATTAGCCACGATCGCGACCTTCTCAATCGGGCGGTCGGAGAAATTCTTCACCTCGAAAATACCAAACTGATCCGTTACCAGGGCAATTACGACCAATTTGAGGCGAATCGCCGAATGCGGTTGGAGCTCGACGGCAAACTGCGTGTCAAGCAGGAAGCCCAACGTGACCATATGGAGAAATTCGTCGATCGATTTCGCGCGCAGGCCACGAAGGCCAAACAGGCACAATCGCGCATCAAGATGTTGGCGCGCCTGGCGCCGCCCACCGCAATATCCAGTGAGCGAGCGCCCAACTTCCATTTTCCCAAGGTCGCGGTGTTGGCACCGCCTCTCTACAGCCTCTATCGGGTCGACGTCGGCTACGACGACACGCCGGTTCTCTCAAACATCTCGTTGCGTTTAGATAGCGATGACCGCATCGCATTGCTCGGTGCAAACGGAAACGGCAAGACCACGTTTATCAAGTTGCTGGCTGGCATGCTCAACCCAATGGCGGGCGAGGTGGTGAAGTCGCCGAGGCTTCGGGTCGGCTATTTTTCCCAACAACTCACCGAACAGCTCGATCCATCAGCTAGCCCGATTGAGTCGCTGGGCCGGCTGCGCCCCGACGATACCCCGGAGAAAATGCGCACCTATCTGGGCCGTTTTGGATTTACCAACGACATGGCTTTGGGCCGTATCGGGTCATTGTCCGGGGGAGAGCGGGCGTGTCTGGTGTTCGCGCAAATCGCGGCCAGCGAACCGCATGTGTTGTTATTGGATGAACCGACAAACCATCTCGACATGGCATCGCGCGATGCCCTGGTTGAGGCGATCAACGAGTTCGATGGGGCGGTGGTGATCGTCAGCCATGACCCTCACCTGATTGCACTAACCGTCGATCGTTTCTGGCTTGTAAGCGGAAGTCGGGTGGCGTCGTTTGAGGGTGATATGGCGGACTATCGAGCCCTGACGCTCGAGCGCAAGTCTCGACCCGATGAGAAGCGCCGCGAGTCGGCCGAGCGGCGTCGAGAGGCTTCGTCGCTCGCCAACAAGGTCAAGAAGGCCGAAGAACTGGTGGAC
>JAKZVK010000821.1:0-4081 GCA_047516085.1 Bryobacterales bacterium | reverse complement strand
GCTCTGCTGCACCGTGACGACGCCGATGTGTTTGCCGTTGGTTGTGCGGGAGAAAGCGTCCGCCATGTTCTCGGCGACACGCTCCTGCCGCGCGACGATCGACCGGATGCCCTGCTCGGTCAGCGCCTCCATGATCGGGGTGAAGGGGAAGCAGAAAACGTGCTCGACGCCTTCGAGCTTGAGGATGCGTGCGATCAATTGGCTGCCGGTCATAACTGTGCCTATTGGACTTCCTTCTTAGTCACGGCTCCCGCCCTTTTTGCGCCGGAAAGTAGCTAGAGCATTTTCAGGAATAGAATAGACAACTCTTGGGGCTGCCTAGCATCGACGCGCTAGCTTATAGCGAAAGCATCTTCGGATGCGGTTTACGTCATCTGTGAAACCGCTCTAGGCAGGCGCCTGCTGGGCCGGCTGTGGGGCCTCGCCGGTTTTCACGGCCATGTCGCGCCCATCCATGTAACCCGGCCGCTCGATGCCAAACAGTGACAGCACCGTTGGCGCGAGGTCTTCGATGCCTGGGTCCTCGGCCTCAAACGAACGATTGCAAAATACCACGCCGGGCACCAGGGCCGGGTCCATGCAGTGGTCGCCGCTCCAGGCCTTCGAGTTGTCCGCAAAGACCGGCCCGCCGACTTTGCCCAGCGCGGCGTCCCAGGCGCTGCGATAGCCGGCACTGTAGCCGATCACGACGTCGGGGGCAGCATCCATATACGGCCCGCGGTAAATGGACTCTTTCGCCCAGGCCTCGCGAATCGCCGTCGTGCCGCGCTCGGGGTCTTCGAGGCCCGTGAACCTCTCGGCCAGCTCCTTCTTGAGCGCGGCGGCCTCGGCGCCCGCCGGCACGATGCCCCGCGACTCGCGTCCCTTCTGATTCAGATAGACGCCGGTCAGCCCGAAGGTGTAGGCGCGCGTTTGGCTCCAATCGACCCCTTTGAGATAGGGGCCACTCTCCCTCGCGCCGTCCTTGAGGACGAGGTACCCGTTCTCGAGCAACCAGGTATTGAGGTTGACGCCGCGCTGGAACGACTTGAAACCATGGTCCGACAGCACGAAGAACACGGTCTCGTCATCTACGTACTCGAGACTCTTGCCGACGATACCGTCCATGTGGCGATAGAGATCTTCGATGACTTTGCGGTAGTCAGCCTCCTCAGCGCCATTGGGACCGGCGCCGTAGGGATTGGCACGATGCGCCGGGTGGTCGGGCTCCAGGTAGCGATAGAACATGTGCTGCACGCGGTCGCTGGTATCGAACACACAAGCCACAACCCCTTGCCGCGTCTTCTTCAGCGCGTTGATATACATGCGTTCGCGTTCGTCACAGATCAGGTAGGCCTGATCGAGAAACGCCTTCTCGTCAATGACGCGCTCGTTGAGCGCCCAGGTGTCCTCGGCCAGCCCCAGGGTCGAGTACGTCCCGAGCAGCTTGGCGAGGTAGGTGGCGTAGTAGCTCGGATGCGAGATCGGCAGCGCCGGCTTTTCGGGGTCGATGTTGATCGGCGTGACGTACAGGGAGACCACGGGGAGCGAGACGTCGGGGTTCGCCTCGGTCAACAGGAACCGCGCGACGCCTTGGACCTTGACGCCCCAACCGGCGCGGAAGGTGAGCCGCATCCAAGGGGAGTATTCGCCGCGTTCGAGCGTGAGACGCTCGCCGTCGAGATCGAGCCGGGCCGATTGGGCGTCGCCATTGAGCGTCAGGCGAAACGGGACCCGCATCGGCTCGGAGTCCGTCCGAAGGGGATTGGGCGGCCCCTCGATCGAGCCGCTAAAGCGGTCCCCGTCACGCTCGAACTCAAAGCGATTGCCGCCCTCGAACAGCGGTTCTACGGTCTTGCTGGTGGTGAACTGCTGAAAGCTGCCCTGCGTGCCCAGCAGATCAGGCGTGCACATCGCCGACAACTGCTTGCCGTTGAACTTCTCGGGCGGAAACGTGATCGGCACCCGCAAAATCGACGACCCGATATGGTGGTCGCCGAGGATGCTCCAGAAGGTGCGGCTCTTGCGCCGCATCTCGACCGTCGCGCGGTTGAGCGGGATGCGCCAGCGGCCCAGCGTCAGCCACTTGGACGGCGCCCGCACGCGCGACGACGACAACTCGGGCACGTAGGTACGGATGCTGCGATTCAAGAAGTCGTACAGGCTGTGCTTGCCCGGATTGACGCCCGTCGCGAAAGTGGCCCAGGCGACCGGCGAGAGCGGCGGATAGGTCGTGCGCAGGCGGCGGAACGTCCCTTCGTCACGCAGCCTCTGGAGGTTCGGCAGCTTGCCCTCGGCCATGAACTGCTCGGTGAGGTCGGGGTCGAGGCCGTCGAGCCCGAGAAAGATCATCTTGCGGATGTGCGCGTTCTTGAGGCCCTTCTTACCCGACAGCACCCGCCACAAAACCCGGAACGGCCAGATCAAGATCGACGCCGCGCCCAGCAAGAAGGCCATCAACAAGCTGAGAAACGAGCCGAGAAAGGCGAACCCGGCGCCGGGCCCGATATAGGCGAGGTGGATGGGTGTGTCGGGCGGGTCCGGGGGAGCGACGGCGGCCAACGCGAGCAGACCGGCCGCGGCGGCGGCAAAGCAAATGGTCTTCCAGCGAATGGTCTTGAGGGGCCGTTTCAAACCACTACCAATACCAAGACGGGTGAAGGGGCCGCGACCTGTGTGACTCAGCGGATCTTGCCCTCAACGAAAGGCACCTCGAATACCTTGTCGTGCTGAATCGGGCCGTGGCCGAAATAGCCGTCCTCGCCAAACAACTCGCCATGGTCGGCGGTAATCGTAATGTAGGTGTCTTTGGGGACGAGGTCAAATAACTCCTCGATTACGCGATCGAGGTACTTCACGGTTTTGATCTGCCGTTGCCGCAACTCATCGAGCGCCTTCTGGTTGAAGAAGCGCTCTTTGCTCTTCACCAGCTTGCCGCCCACCACGTGATCATCGAGATGCTTGAACACGCCATGCACCCCGCTGATGCGAGGCCAGTCTTCCGGTGGCTCGTCGGGCAACGCGTAGGGATAGTGGGTCTCGCCCACGTTCAAGATATAGAACGACGGCTTGTCCTCGGAGAACGTCATCTTGCTCAACATGGCACGCATGTCGTTGTGCTTCGCCATCAACTCGTAGGAGTCAAACCCGTGGTTGAGGATGGTCTTCGGGTTGAGCACGGGCAGCGAGACCATGGCGTGCGTGCGGTAACCCATCTTGTGCTTGAGAAACGCCGGGAAGTAGAGCTCCGGGACCAGCGACTTGAACTCAATGTTGTCCGCCCCCAAGCGCTCGTTGAACTGCAGGAAATCCTTCTTGTAGTACTCGGAGGCGAAAACCCGCTTGGGACTATTGTGCGGCAGCAGTCCGGTGAGCAGGTTATAGTGCGACGGCGCAGTCCACGAGGCGTACGACCAGCGCTTCTCAACCTTGCCCAGCTTCCGCATCACTTTCGGACGCCCCTTGATAAAGGCGTCGTAACGGCAGCTATCGAAGATGACGAGAACGTAGTTGTTCAGGCGGGTGCGCTTCTTCCGGACGGCCATGCGAGGAATCGCTCAGTATAGCATCGGCCCCCCCGAATCCCCCGCCGACGAACGCCGAACGCCATTTACAGGTTCGGGAACCACAGCCGGCGCGGGGTTTCGCCCAGGATGCCGGCGCGCACGGAGTCGGCGAGCGGCAGCACCTCGGTGAAGATCTTCAAGTGCTCGGCGTACGTGACCCGCGGCGTCCACAGGCCCGATGGATAGTCGCTTCCCCAGACACACCGCTCGGGCCCGAAGGCGTCGGCTACCTTCAAGCAAGCGTGGTGCATGTCAGCGCACGGAAAGCCCGTGCTGCTTCCGGTCGGGATAAAGGTCAGCTTCGCATGCAGGTTCTTGTGCCGCGACAGATAGAGCACCTTTTCGATGGTCGCGTCCAGGTCAGGCCCGGCCTTCGGGTTCAAACAGTGATCGAGCACGACGGGCAGATCCGGGAACTGTCCCAGCAGCCGGTCGGCATGGCCGGCCAGGCTCGGTCCGATCAGAACGTTGATCACAATACCGACGTCAAGCGCCGTTCTCCACAAGGCGCGGACGCCGGGGTGGTCGAGTTCCCC
>JAKZVK010000820.1:0-8287 GCA_047516085.1 Bryobacterales bacterium | reverse complement strand
CCCGTCGAATGAGGGCCGCGACGGCTTGGGCATCACCGGGTACATGGTTCTGCAACGGTTTAGTGCGAGCCGTCGTGAGGGCCCTGTCCTTCATCGTACCAATCTGTGCCGAATACCAAGTCCGGTCAACTCTGTCCGCGCGGCCTGTCACGGGCCCCGGTGGATCGATCCTTCGATATAAAAGATGTTTTGTTTGCAGATGATTTGTTATGCTTCCTGGGTGCCCAGAGTTCTTGCCAGTTGGATCGGTCATGCCGATCTCCGCGCGGTAAACGAAAACGCGACCGCCGGCGTCGGGCCGGTCGCCCAGGCCCTCGACTCCGGGAAGTTCGACGCCGCGTTTCTGCTCACGGATCACGATGCCGAGGGTGGCCCTTACCTTCGGTGGCTCAAGGAGCGTTCAGACGGAGTCGAGATCCACCTGCGCCGAGAGCGGCTCACGGGCCCTACGGAGTTCGGCGAAATCTACACCGCGGCCGTTCGGGCATGCGAGCAGGCAATCGCCGTGGCACAGGGTGACGCGCTCACTTTCCACTTGAGTCCCGGTACGCCGGCCATGGCGGCGGTTTGGATCATTCTGGGGAAGACGCGCTTCCCGGCGGCAATGATCGAATCGTCGCTGCAGCACGGCGTCAAGACCGTCTCCGTGCCCTTCGACATTGCGGCGGACTTCCTGCCTGATCTGCTCCGTCGACCGGACCGCGAACTCGAACGTCTGAGCGCCGGTTTACCACCGGAGGCTCCCGAATTCGACACGATCCTTTGTCGTAGTCCGGTGATGCGTCGCGTCATTCTGCGCGCTCGCCGGGTGGCGCCGCGTTCGGTCGCTGTTCTATTGGAGGGCGAGACAGGAACCGGAAAGGAACTGATGGCACGTGCCATCCATCAGGCGAGCCCGCGCCGCGAGCGCCCCTTCATCGCTGTCAATTGCGGTGCGCTGTCTCCCGAATTGGTGGAGGCCGAGCTGTTCGGCCACGAGAAGGGCGCATTCACCGGTGCCGATCGGACGCGGCCGGGATACTTCACGGCGGCAAACGGGGGCACGCTGTTCCTGGATGAGATCGGCGAGCTGCCGGCCCCCGCCCAGGTAAAGCTGCTCCGCGTACTGCAGGAAGGAGCGGTCGTCCCCGTCGGTGCGACCACGCCGCGCAAGGTGGACGTACGCGTCATCGCCGCAACCAAGCGCACATTGACCGAGGAGGTCGCCGAGAGCCGGTTCCGAGAGGATCTCTTCTATCGGCTTGCGGTGGCCGTTCTCAAGCTCCCGCCGTTGCGCGAGCGTGCTGGCGACGTGGGGCTCCTGGCGGACCGTCTCATGGAGCGGATCAACGCCGAAAGCGCAACCGAACCCGGCTATCGGGACAAGAAACTTTCCGCCTCCGCGAGAAACATTATGTTGCGGCACTGCTGGCCCGGAAATGTGCGTGAACTGGACAACACGCTGCGCCGCGCCGCGATCTGGTCGGGCGGCAGCGTCATCACGTCGGACGAACTGCGCGACGCGCTTCTCTCGCCAGCCCGCGATCACGACTCGGACGTGCTAAGCCGACCGCTTGGAAACGGCTTCAGCCTCCCCGATCTCCTGGCAGAGGTGGCGCGGCACTACCTGTCACGTGCCATCGGTGAAGCCGCAAACAACAAGACACGAGCGGCGGAGTTGGTCGGGCTTGCGAGTTATCAGACCTTCACCAACTGGCTCTCCAAATATGGGACGGCGAATGATGGCACGGTGCTTGCTTAGCGTACGTAGGAGGCTCAGGCCATGAATCAGGACCCGTTCCATGCAGGTGCTGCGCCGCTTCAGGCGTACGCCGATCTTCAAGCAGCGCTAGAACCGGGCTACGGAGATGACGGTTGGACCTGGGAGTGGCATAACACGTTGGGCTCTGTGGCGGGGCTGTTGATCACAAAGTGGGCCGGATGCGGAGAGGCGCTCACACTACCTCGCGACGACCAGCCGGCAGTCGATCACGCAACAGCGTTACTCGGAGTGCTGAGGGAAGTAAGCAGCCGCTTGGCTGTTCCCCTCAACGTGCAGCCCGTCAAGCTGCCCTTAATGACGCTCGCCGAGACGAGGCCCGAGACGTACAAGGCGATCGTCGCATGGTCACGAGGGATTGATCTCGATTCGTCCGATGGACGCCAGGTCGCCGCCGGCGCGTTCGATGCCGCGGTTCGCGTCGCCGTACACCACAACGGCCGGCATGCAGGCGAGTACATCACACCCTCACGAGTCGCCGATCTCATGCTTGACCTGGTGAAGCCGAAGCCCAGCGACAAGATCTACGATCCCTGCTTTGGCTTCGGCGGGCTTCTCGTCGGGGCGGCACGTCGGACAGGTGCGATGGACAGCAGTTCTACAGCGAATTCGAGCATTCAGCGAGCTTCAATCTTCGGAATTGAGATCGGCCCAGCACAATACGCGATTGGTCTATGCAGATTGCTCCTTTCGGACGTGCCTGCCCACGGCTTGGTGTATGACGACGCGCTGGATGGGCCGTTTCCGGATGAGCACCCTGCGGAAGGCTTCGACTGCATTCTAATGGTGCCTCCGTGGGGTCGATGGTCTGGCGGTTCGGAGAGTCAGTTCCTTCAGCACGTGATGTCACGCCTGCGCCCGGGTGGACGAGCAGTCGTCGCTACATCGGAGGGAACACTATATCGTCCCGGCTTGGACCAAAGGGTACGGAAGGCACTGCTGTCCGAGTTTAACGTGGAAGCGGTAATAGCGCTGCCACGCGGCGCGTTTGTTCCTTATACGAGCATTCCTGGAAGTTTGGTGTTGTTCTCCCGATCCGAACCGCAGGCGACCGTATGCTTTGCGACCGTTTCGTCTGCAGCGTGGGAGGCGGCAGCGCCGGAGGAAAGAGGCGACGATAGGGTTCGCACATCCAGCGCCCTTACCCGGGCCGCCATTGCGGGGGCGGTCATCGGTTCCGTGATCCCGGTCATGGGCACCGTGGTGGGCGGCGTGATCGGTGGGATTGCGGCGCTGCTCGGATCCGGCTCCCGCAAGTGTCCCACTGATGTCGGCGTCCCCGGCATTGAGACGTGGAAGGTTTCGGTACGAGAACTCGCGCAGCGTCGCCATGAACTCATCGCGAAGAAGTCCGGCAGCGATGTGCTGGAAAGCGAGATGGAACGGCTCGTCGCAGCGTGCGCAACACTCAGGATAGAACGACTGCAGAGTGTCGCAGAAGTGTATACCGGGGTACCCTACGACCGCTCCGTTTCGACCGAACATCGCAGCGCACCTGACACAGCGGCAGGGCTGATCCGCGTTGGAGACGTAACGGATAACGAAGTTCGCGCGCCGTCCCTTTTCTTCACAGGCAACGCGAATGCTCAGACGCTGGACAAAGCGCTGTTGCGTTTCAGCGATGTCGTCGTCACGATGTCGGGCACGGTTGGGAAAGTTGGGGTGATTACCGATGATGCGACTTCGGTTGGCGCGTTGGCAACCAAAGGCATGGCGGTGATTCGCACACGAGCGGGGATCAGGCCGCAGTTTGTGGCCGCCTTGTTGCGTTCGCCCACCTACCAGAACTGGTTGTCGGGGCACGCCCGTGGGCTTGCAATCCAGCACCTCTCGATCCGCGTGCTTCGCACGCTAAGGATCCCGGTGCCGCCGGAGGACATCCAGAATGCCATTCTTCTAGAGCTGGCCGGTCCGGGCGTCGACACGCTTGCTGTGCTCCTTCGTCTGCTTTCTGGGACCGCGCATCCGGTCACCGCTTGGCTGGAGACACCCCACGCGGCGCGGTTGGCTGCAGGCGCGTCCGACGATCAGGGTGGTTTGGGTACGCTTGCCGCGATCGGCGCAGAACTACAGTCGACGGTCATGCCTGCGGGGTTTGAAGCTGACGATTCGAATACTGCCGACCGGTCTAGCAGCGCATGGTTGGCGATAGTTCGTAAGGCAGCGGGAGCCCTGCAGGACATCCTATCGATTCCGAGGGGATCAGGACGGCTGGCGGTTCTCGAATTCGCTGCGGCACGGTTCCACGAGGCTATTCGCGTCCTCGATCCACTTGATGAGGCATTGAGCAGCCAGCGCTTACGCTCAGTTACCGAAGCGATGGCGAAGCTCGCGGAGCAAGAGGTCCACAACATGCAGCGCACGGTCCATCTCAAAGTTGACGTGAGCCCAACGGAAGTGGCGACCGGCGTCGCCACTGAGGTGGGACTTCGGGTCACCAACACATCTGCCGTTCCTCTTCTCCACGTAAGGGTCACGGCAGAACATAGCGATGGGACAATCGATGCCGATGAGGTAGTGTATCTGGCCGAGGGCCAGAATCACGAGATTCCGCTTGTCGTCCAACCGAAAGAGGAGACTCAGCCGGTTCATATCGCGGTAGCGTGGCAGGCTCGTCGCCTCGACTCGAAGGTCGTACGAGGCGAAACAGTTGTCTCCCTGTTGGTGCGCTCAAGTGACGAAGACGGTGGCCAGGGCGACCTCGGCGCCAGTCCCTATATCGTTGGGAGTCCGGTAGACCGCGACGCGATGTTCTTCGGACGCGCCGGGTTAATGGATCAGATCAGGCGCCAACTCGGCGGCAGCGATCGCGCCAACGTGATCCTGCTTGAAGGAAACCGCCGCACGGGCAAGACCTCGATCCTGCGACAGCTTGCGAAAGAGGACACGCTCCCGGGCTGGGTCGTCGTGTACTGCTCGTTTCAGGACGTAGATAGCATGTCCACGTGCGACGTGTTCAGGCTGTTGGTGCTGCGGACGGGCTGGGCACTGTTCGACCACGGAATTGAGACCTGGATTCCTGATCTACCGCGGCCCGACTCCAATAAGCGGTTCAAGTTGGCTTTCCGGTCGTCCCTCAGTCGCGCTTTCGCAGATAGACACCCGTTCGAGACGTTGGAGCTCTATCTCGAGACCGCGATCGAGGCAGCCAGCCCGCGGGGGGTTCTGCTCATGCTCGACGAGTTCGACAAACTCCAGGAGGGCATCGACGACGGCATCACCAGTCCCCAGGTACCCGAGAACCTCCGTCACCTGTTGCAGCATCAACCCGGTCTGGGCGCGATCATCACCGGTTCCCGCCGGCTGAAGCGACTGCGAGAGGACTACTGGTCGGCACTGTTCGGGATCGGTTATCGGATCGGGGTGAGCGCGCTACAGAAGGCGGACGCCGGGCGACTGGTCACCGAGCCCGTCGCGGGTCGTCTCCGCTACCTGCCGCAAGCGTGTGACGGCATCGTGGAGCTGTGCGCGTGCCACCCATTTCTCATCCAATCGCTTTGCAGCCGAGTGTTCGACGAAGCAGTGACCGCGAGCGACCGAACGATCACTCTTGAAGTCGTAGAGCGAGCGGCGACCGAGATGGTACGGGATAACGAGCACTTTCAGACTCTATGGGGCTACGCTGGCAGCGAGCGGCGCAGACTCATCCTGGCTCTCTGCGACCGCTTGGCGGATGGGCCGGACGCGGTGAACATCGATTTCCTCCGCATAATGCTTGAAGGCTCCAGAGTACCGGTTCGCCGCGACCGGGAACTTGCCGACGACGTTGCCGAACTCCGCGAACTGGAAATGCTCGACCTCGACAAGTCGTATCGCGGCGGCTCGTATCGACTTTCCATACCTCTGATGGCTAACTGGCTGCGAATCAACGTAGCCTTCGACGATCTCGTGGTGCGCGCCCGAGAGGAGGCAGAAATCTCGTCATGACGACCGATCAATATCAGGTTCTGGGAGCATCAGTCCCTCCAATGCTTGGCAGGGCGTCGCTCATGCGAACTATCAAGGAGCATTTGCTGAAGCCGTCTCCCGATCACGTGTCGGTCGTGGGTCCGGCATACTACGGAAAGTCAGTCGTGCTGTGGCATCTTGCGGCCTCGTTCCGCAATGGGTCGGACGGTTACCTCACCGCTTCGCACATCGATCTTCGGCACGGAGTGCCGGCGTCTGACCGCGAATTCATGTACCGATTCGCGCAGGAGATCAAGGCGGCGCTGCAGGGAGCCCGTCCAAATCTTGCGGGGGAGATCAATGCGGAGGATGAGGCTGTGCATGAGGTGCTCGGCCTCGTGTTGGAGGATCTGGAGAGCGAAGGAGTACGGCTGCTGGTGGTGCTTGACGGCTTCGACTACGCACTCGCCGGCACCGGACTGACGCGGAATCTGTGGGACCGGCTCCGTGCGCTGGCACAAAGGGACAGTCTCCGGCTGGTCACTGGAAGCCGGCGACCGTTACGTGAACTATGCAGAACCGAGGAGTCACGCACCTCTGATTTCTGGGAGATCTTCTACGACACGCCGACGCGCGTCACCGCTCTCGACGACGATGACATCGAGACGTTCCTGAAGCCGTTGCGTGACGCCGGCTGCGAAGTCGACGAGTCCGCGCATAAGGAAATCGCCAACTGGACAGGAGGCGTGCCGGTACTCGTCTGCACGCTTCTTCAGCGACTGTGGGAGGAGCCCCCCGGTACACGTCTCTCCAAATCGGAGATCGACCGAACTGCAGAAGAAGTGCTGGCCGGACCGGGCCAACTCCTTGCTGCCCTATGGGATGATTGCGACGATGAATTACGCGCCGACCTCGGCATTCTGAACGATGGTGACGTACCGCTGACCGAGCTGTCAGAGAAGCGGCGGCGTGCGATAGAGGAGCGAGGGTATGGCCGCGTGTCACGTAACCGGTTGCGCAGTTCCTGCCGGCTCATGCAGCACTACGCCAAAGCACAGGCGCCAGCCATTGCTGACCTGACCCGTCTCCTGGGAACCAGCGCGGGCTTCGAGACTCACGTTCGATCCCTGCTCGAGTTACGCCTCGCACAAGTATCGTCGGAAACAACGGACGAGGATCTCCTCGACTTCGTCAGCAACGCCATCCGCGACCTGACACCTACCCCGGAACATGCGCTGATCTGGGTCAGAAGTATCGCCAACCGGGCATTGCAACTCGTCTGGTACGCCGAGCTTCCGCCCGACCGGACGTTGCCTGCGCAATGGCGCGAAGAGTGGAAACGTGAAGAAGTACGCTACACGGACGACGGAGGCAGGCTGCCTCGTTCGCCGGGCGCGCAGTGCAACATCCTGCGACTCGCAACTGGAACGGAGCGCACGTCGCGCGGAGTCAGATATATCACCAAGACCACCTACCTGCTATTGGACCATCTGCAATCGGTCGGCAACTTCGGCCAACACCGCGACGAATTCCTGGAGATCAAGGCCACCGTCGGCTTCGCCGCGTCGGTCGTTTTCGCCGCCATTTCCCTGCTGGAGTGTCTGACACACGATCTTGCAGCTGCCGATACTGGCTGATCGAGCTACCTTCGATTTCGTCTACTACGCCGCGTCGCGGGCGGTTCAGTTGAATTCCGTGCCGCCACGGCGCGTCAGGTACTTGCCGGAGACGCTCTTCAGGATCACCCGTCCGAATTCGTGCGAAGCACGCTCGGCGGCCGGCCTCACGACCACGCCCTCGCGCACGTGCGCACCGCCCAGCGTGGTGGCGCCGTCGGTCAGCTCCTGTAGTTTGGCGAGGCTGAACGGCCCCGCGTAGAGCACGGGGACCAGCGGAAACAGATCGTTCAGGGACTCCGCCAACTCGTCCGGGTTCAGGTAGCGGCCCGTTCCCGGTTCGCCCACGTACGCATCGAACACCGCGAAGTCGGGATTGGGCTTGCCGTAGTGCAGGTCCTGCACGCCGCGGCCGTACACCTCGCCCAGGACGTAGCATGGCCGGACGTCGCTGGCGACACGGGCGCGCGCCGACTCGAACGCCTCCTGGTGCGCGTGCCATGTGCGCACGTACAGATTGCCCTCATTGGCGTCGTTGAGCTTCAGCGCCAGGCCTTTGTCCGACATGCCCTTGGAGGTGATGATCGCGCCGTGCTCGGGGTGCCAGCCCAGGCAGCACCAGGTGCCGTGCAGCTTCTCGGTGATCACCACCGGCTCGCCGTCGCGGAACTCCTCCGGGTACTTCTTGAAGTCCTCGATGTCGAACTTGAGGGTGGCGCCGTGGGCGGCGCGCACCTCGCCCTGCATGGAGACCGGGATCGGCGGCTCGTACTTGACCAGCTCCAGCAGCTCGGTGACGTCGTCGCCCTCGGCTACCTGCCGCCCGCGGATCATCCCGTCGCTGACCGGATAGACCAGCCCCTGCGACAGCGCACCGCGCAGTTTTACCGCCTTGACGCGGTTTTTCTTGCTGCCGGCCAACTTGCCTTCGAGGCCCAGCTCGGCGATCAGCCAGTCGGGGCAGACCGCGGCTTCCGGGATGTAGGCGGCCAGGTCGCCATCGACGAAGCTGCCCTTGCCGACG
>JAKZVK010000819.1:0-3620 GCA_047516085.1 Bryobacterales bacterium | reverse complement strand
GTGTTCGTCGATGAAGCCATCGTCAACGTCAAGGCCGGTGACGGCGGCAACGGTTGTGTTGCGTTTCGGCGCGAGAAGTTCGTGCCACGCGGCGGACCGAGCGGCGGCGACGGTGGCCGTGGCGGGCACGTCATCCTCCGCGCGTCTCAGCAACACAACACCCTGATCCACTTTCGCTACCAGCGCGAACACAAAGCGCAGCGCGGCCGGCATGGCGAGGGCAGCAATCGCAGCGGACATTCAGGTGAGGATCTGATCCTTGAGGTCCCGGTCGGCACCGAAGTCCACGATGCCGACACGGGCGAGAAGGTTTTCGACTTCACCGAGTACGGCCAGGAATGGATCGCCGGCGAGGGGGGACGCGGGGGACGCGGCAACGCTCGCTTTGCCACGTCCACCAATCAGGCGCCGCGTCGAGCCGACCCGGGATCGCTCGGCGAAGAACGCCGCTTACGCCTTGAACTCAAGCTGCTCGCCGATGTCGGGTTAGTCGGTTTCCCCAACGCCGGCAAGTCGACTCTGATCTCACGGATTTCCGCCGCCCATCCAAAGATCGCCGACTACCCTTTTACGACCCTCGAGCCGAACCTCGGCGTGGTCACCGCGGACAAGTTCGAGAGCTTCGTCGTCGCCGACATCCCGGGGATCATCGAAGGCGCGCACGAAGGCCACGGGCTGGGCTTGCGGTTTCTGCGCCACATCGAACGCACGCGGATTCTGGCTCATCTCATCGACGTGAGCGACTTCAGCGAACGCGATCCGATCGACGACTACGAAGTTATCCTGAGCGAGTTGCGTAGTTTTTCCGAGGAGTTGGTGGGCAAGCCCATGGTCGTCGTCGCCACCAAAATCGACGCCGCGCAGGACGACGACCGGCGCCGGCGGCTCGAAGAGTATTGTGACGAGCACCGGTTGCCCTTCCTGGCGATCTCGGCGGTCACGGGTGAGGGTATCGGTCCGCTCAAGCGCCTGCTTGCCGCCCGCGTGCGTGACGAGCGCCAAACCCCGGTGGCCGCCTCATGAAGCTGGCCCCATGAAGGTAGCATCGTGAAGATCACCCTCTACGGCGGCACATTCGACCCCGTGCACCGGGGGCACGTCGACGTAGCACGCGCGGCTGCCGACAGGCTGCACCTCGACCGTGTTTTCTTCGTCCCCGCAGGACGGCCGCCCCACCGGCAAGCCATCACCGAAGCCCACTACGAACACCGCTACCGCATGGCAGCCCTGGCGTGCGAAGCCGACCCCCGCTTCGAGCCCTCGCGTTTGGAAGCCCCCGCGGCCGACAGCAAGCCGAGCTACTCCCTCTATACGCTCCAACAAGCAAGGTCGGAGATCGAGCCGGACGACCGATTGTTCTTCATGCTTGGCTGTGACGCTTTCGCCGAGATCGACTCCTGGCATCGTTGGGAGGAGGTCGTGCAAGCGGTGGAGTTCATCGTGGTCAGCCGTCCCGGTGCCGACCTTGCCCGCGATCAAGCCCCCGCCGCGGCCCAGGTACAGTGGCTGACGGACGTGGATGTCCCGGTCTCCTCGACCGAGGTTCGCCGGCGTCTCCATGCGGCTGACCCCTGCGAAGACGTCCTGCCCTCGCCGGTCGCACGCTACATTCGCGAGCACTCGCTCTACACGCCTCAATCGTCGTCCGTTCTGTCGCCAATGTAGGGGCGGAGCGCGAAGAGGCTTGCGATCAGGCAGTGGTTGAGGCCGGCAGGAACCGCGATACTTACGTCGCGGGTTTGTTGAAGGTGTGCCGCTTTTCGGTCGAGGCAAGCCCGGCAGGCGTTTCGCACGCGGCGGCGAGTTTGAAGCATCGAATGGAGCGCATCATGTCGATGACACAAATACGAGATCGCAGATTTGTCCGGTGGCCGCTGATTGCCGGGGTCGTCTTGGCCGCATTGGCCATGTCGTTCGTGGCGGGCGTCGCCCCCGTGCCCGACGCACGCGCCGAAACGCTCGACCCCCTTGAGAGGTGGCTTGACGAAGAGGTCGTCTACATCATTAGCGAGGCGGAGAAAGCCGCCTTTGCTGCCCTTGCAACCGACCCCGACCGCGAAGCCTTCATCGAGAAGTTTTGGCGTGACCGCGATCCCACGCCTGCTACGCCGAACAACGAGTTTCGCGACGAGCACTATCGCCGGATCAAGTACGCCAATGCGCGCTGGGGTGACGACGGGTCGGGATGGCAGACCGACCGCGGGCGCATCTACATCATCTACGGGCCCCCGGACGAGATTGAGGTCCACCCCAGCGATGGAGTGGAGAAGTGGCGTTACAAAGACGGCGTTTTTGCCAACGTCGTCCTCGACTTCTCCAAAGAGTGGGGCAACCTGCATGATGCCGCCCGCCGGGGCGACCTAGCCGGCGTACAGACAGCGATGGCCCAAGGCGCGGATTTGAACGCCGTCGAGAAGGGCGTGACCCCGCTCACCCTCGCCGCCCAAACCGGCCGGGAGGACGTCGCCGAGTTTCTCATTGGCAAGGGAGCGGACGTCAACAAGGCCGCCCACGGCGAGTCACCGCTGCTCCGGGCTTCCTCCGGAAGCAGCTCGCACATTGTGAAGTTGCTCCTCGCCTCCGGCGCCCACGTCAACGTGACAGACACCATGGGCCGAACGCCTCTCATGCGTGCCGCCGGCATGGGACAGCGCGAGATCGTGCAGATCCTGCTAGCCTTCGGCGCCGACCCCAACCTACGAACCGCGCGTGGCGGCACCGCGCTCGAGACTGCGGAAGAGCGCGGCCGCACCGAGATCGTGGCCATACTCAAGGCCGCCGGCGCGCGATGAAGTGAATTGACCCCGCTTCACGCCAGCGGGTGCTCCCGCTCCCGCTGCGGAATCGCCACGCGCCGGCCCTCGGCGAAGTGGGACGCGTACACACCCTGAATCATCTCCATGATGTATTGCGCCGCTTGTCCGGAGGCAACGGGTTCGGTGTCGTTCTCGATGGCGCGGATCAGCTCGCTCGCGAGGTAACGGTTACCACGCGGGAGCCAGTCGCTCATGTCAGCAGGCTTGTGCTCCGGTGTGAAGTGCCAGTGTTCGATCCACGTCTTCTGCCACGTCAAGTCGGTAAGCTCAGGGAGCACAACAGGCGCGGGATAGACGTAGATGTCTCCCAACCGCCGAACATGCAGCAGGGCTCGCTCGCATTCGATGCGCAAGCCGTAAATCATGCGGCCGGGCTGGTCGATGTTGGCCGTCGAGTTGAAGAAGCCGCGTACCCCCTCCCCGAACCCGAACACCGCGTCGATCGAGTCACCCGCGATGGGGCCGACCGGTTCATTCCCCTCTCGCTTGTCCTCGAGTGTCGCGTCGCGGCCGCCGACGGCGACATGACCGCTGACCCAAACCGGCCGGCCGGCGAGCGCAATCATCAGGTCGAACAGATGCGTCCCGTGAACGCTCAACTCCTCGCCGCCGCCGCGATGGTCATCCTTGGGCCGGGCGTACAATCGTAATAGCCGGCCGTACTTCCCTGCCCTCACGTCTTCGATCGCCTTCTGAAGCGGCGGCATACCGCGGAACTGGTGCGCGACGGCGATCTTCACGTTGGCCTTGCTGCACGCGTCGATCATCGCGTCCGCATCGACAAGGCCGGCGGCGAACGGCTTC
>JAKZVK010000818.1:0-3663 GCA_047516085.1 Bryobacterales bacterium | reverse complement strand
CGTCGGTCAACGCCTTGATCTCGGCCTGGAGGCGGTCGATTGCGCTTTGGCGGTTGGCGATTGCCTGTGCGATCTCACTCATGGCGCTGGAGAGTAGTGATCCTGCGATGGGGATGTCAACACGCGGGGGTGGACGGCGCGGCAACCCCCCGCGATCGGGCTCTCGGCTCGACGCCGGGCTCGACGGCCGGCGGCTCGAGGATGCAACCCTCGCCGCCTACCTCGCCGAGCCCGGGGCCCGAGGACGGGTGGGCGGCGCTGTTTCAGAGCGTAGACCGGGCGGGGGAGAGGCTGACGGCGCGACCGTTGACGCGACTGGTGGTACCTGGCCATGATCAAGCGGCGAGCTGCCGCGCTGGGCCCATCGGCATGCGCGTCTAACGGGCCCGGCTCGGCGGCGCGGGTCGCCCCTCGGACGGCTCGGGCAGCCGGGCTCCCGGCGCGCGCGGGCCTCTCGCGAACCCGCCACCGCGCCGTCGCTGACGCCGTCAAGCCGGGGGACGGCCGGAGGTCGAGCGCGCCCAGCGCCCGCCATCGTTGTTTACCCCCCGTTCGACGAGCCGGCCCCGCTGCCCAGGGCGCAAGCTCGTCAGGTGCAGGCGCGTGGGGGGGGGCGAGGTCGGTGGCCGAGAACGAGATCCTGGCCCATCCGCGTGGCGCATGGGAGCGGGACGATTAAACAGGGGTCGGGACGTGAGGCCAAGCGGCGGCGGTCCAGCAGCGCGGACAGTCGTCGCATCAATTTAGTACAGGGAAGATGGGGCGTAATGGTAGAACTGGCGAGAATCAACAGAGTGGATCTTCGCAACGTCTGGCCCGACGAAGCCACCGACTTCACGCCGTGGCTTCACGACAACATCGACCAGCTTGGCGAGGCCTTGGGGATGGATCTCGAAGTCCTAGAGAGAGAGGCGGCCGTCGGAACCTTCTCACTCGACTTGCTGGTTCGCGACGGTAACGGCCGTTCCGTTATCATAGAGAATCAATTGGAAGTTACCGACCACAGTCACCTCGGCCAGATTCTCACGTATGCGGCTGGTTACAATGCGGGTGTGATCGTTTGGATCGCGAAGGAATTCCGCGACGAACATACGGCTGCTTTGGATTTCCTCAACTCGCGTACCGGTGAAGATACGGAGTTCTTCGGTGTAGCGGTAGAGCTGTGGAGGATCGGGAACTCTCCCCCGGCCGTCAATTTCGATCTGGTGGTCGCGCCGAATGAGTGGCGCAAGCGGACGGCACGCGATTCCGGACCGCGTGTCGCCTCCGAGAAAGGCGAAAAATATAGGTTGTTTTTTCAACCTCTCATAGACACCCTGAGGGAGTCGCATCAGTTCACGAAGGCACGTAAGGCACAACCCCAGAACTGGTACACGTTTTCCTCAGGCACTACCGGGTTTGGATATATCGCCAATTTTGCCCACCATGGGCGAGTCCGGGTAGAGTTCTATATCGACTTATCTGATAAAGAACGCAACAAACGGACATTCGACCGGCTAGAGGCACAAAAGGAGGCGATTGAATCCGAGTTAGAGGCGCTGGCATGGGAGCGATTGGACGAACGGAGAGCGAGTCGCATATCTATTTCCCGGCCTGGTTCCATTGACGACGGCCATGAGACGCTGAATGAAATCCGACGGTGGCTGATCGACCAACTTCTCGCCTTCAAACGCGTATTCGGGTCCAGATTTGCGGAATTGGTGGAATGAGTGCTTGCGGTAGTACTCCGGGTTTGAGCCCAACGACACTTTCTGCGGCCAGACGGAGCCGACGCGGTCAACGTCGACGGCGCTGCAGCTCGACAAGTCGAGGGCGTCGGGGCGCGTGCCTCGGTCGAGCGGCCTTCTGTCAAACTTCGGGCCGCGTGTGACGGGGACCCAGTCGCCGTCGGCAGCGTCGGACCCCCCCGGGGGGGGGTAGAAGAAGGCCAGGGCGACGGATCCGCATGTTGCCGGTCGTCGCGATCCCGGTCAGCGGCGGCGCGTGGCGATGCCGCTACGGAGCGATCTCGCACCGGGATTCGGACTCCGCGCGATAACTCCTGGGAGGGGGCGGACGGCGCTACAGCCCTCGATGGCGGAACGTGGGAACAGCCTGGCGACTCTGCGGGTGACCCGCCCGGCATCCGTCGGTCCGGGATCAGCCGTGACCGCTCGGTCCTCTGGTGCTGGGTTCGGTGGGTCGCCGGACGCGGTTGTGGAACGTGCTCAAGGCCTGGCCTCGGCGATTCGCCGGACACGCGACCTTGAGCGGGCATCGTGCTCGCGGGTGGCCATCCTCCTAGTAGCTGCTGGCAGCGCCGGCGGACGACCCTCCGGCCGCCGACGAGGCGCGCGGAGCGACCGGTTGAAACCGGGATGGACTGCTTCTCGCCGAAGACAACTGAACGTCCGCTGAACTCGATGGGGGTGTGAGCATGGGAAGGGCAAGCAGGCGCCGACGTGAACGGAAGGAGCAGGAGATCCTTGGGGTTTTCTACAATCGACAGGGAACACTCTTGTACGGCGTCATCCAGTTTTTCAGGCCCACCCCGGGCGAGCCGTCGACCGAGCCCTACGATCAGAGTTCGCCGTTCGTCATCGCTGACATCATCGGTGAGGACACAATCGTGCACGGTAGCGTCCACAACTTGGTCAGGGATCTGGGAGGCCTGCTCAAGGAGGTCGACGAACGGCTGGACGGGCTCCGAGCAGAGTTCAGGCACCTTGCGCCAGCGCGAGTCACGCAGGGCGAAAGAGTGGATGTATTGTACGCAATCCCGGACGACGCTCCGGAACACCGGACGTATCTGGAATTTACAAGACGCCTCGCCAGACTGCTGATTTTAATATCGAGCCAGGCACGTAACCTGGTCGAGTTGTTTCCGAGGCTTAATCGGAAGATTCCCCTCTATGACACTAACGGCACGGAAACAGATGCCATCAGGCTTGTGGACCTGTTAAATCATTTTGTGCACAACCAGTACTTATACATCGACGGAGAGCACGTGAGGGACTTGTTCCCCGCCCAACCTCGACCGAGAGCTCCTATCCAGCGGACGTTCATGGGCTACAGATTCAACTGGATCACCTACCTAGAGACAATTAGGAGCGCAGTTCACGAAGTTAAGCTACAAGACCTTACCGGCTTGTTGCGTGGTAGGCTCAAGAAGCTATCGCTTAAATCGCCATACAACGAAATCGTGTTTCTGGTTCAGAATCTCTACTCGTTTTCGAGCTTGTTCGGTTCAAAGGTATCTGATGGTCGCTACCGATCCAGGGCGAATGGGTGTTCACCAGGAGAATTGAGGACTGCGCCAAGCCGAAAGCCCCAGGAGTTTCGCAAGCGGCTCATCTGAATGGTTCTTTCCGATAGTCTGCAACGCTCCCGGTCGGCGGCGACCAGTTGGGTCCGTCCTTCCTCTTCGCCCCGCGGAACTCGCGGCGGCCGAGGCTCTCGCTCCGAGGCCTAGCGGCGAGTGTTCCTGACGCCGCCGGTCGCCACGACCCGTGGCCGGCGCGGTGAGGGCTGCCTCTCGTCGCAGGCAGCCCGTGATCCTCTCAGCCCGTCTGGGACCGCGGGCGACGGCCGGGATGAGCGAGCGGGCGGCGCGCAAGTGGCAGAGCGGGGCGTTGCCGTCGACGGCGAAGGCGCCGCCCCCGCGCCGCCGGATATTGTCGGGCA
>JAKZVK010000817.1:0-8660 GCA_047516085.1 Bryobacterales bacterium | reverse complement strand
CTCTCCCCAGGTAAGGTGCTGTTTCTTTCCCTTCATACCGTCCGGCTCTACCTCGCACGTCTGGATGGACATGGGGCTTCACTGAGGCCGGCAAGCTTACCGCCCGTACGCGGCCTCTCTGCCGATTCGTGTTCCTACGGTCAAAGGTTTGTTCCCCGCTTCCTTCGGCTTGGCTCGCGGCTTGCGCCCCACGACTTCCACCTTGCGGTTCCCTACGGTTACCTCCATCGGTTCCGGTGAGTACGTTGCAACTCACAAGAAACAGCCCATGCTGGGCACACTGGCGTAAGGCCTCCGGCCCGCAGCGTCGACCTCCCCGGTCGACGTGTGTCGGTAGGAGGAGCGACACGGCAAGTCTGGGGCCTGTGCCGCCATCAGGCCAGCGTAGGGATCAGCACATAGCGCAGACCTCGGTTTTGAGATCCTCGGCCTTGACTACCGCACAACTTCCCAGGCGAGGTGTTGCAACTCCGGGCCAATCAACTTCTCCCAGGCAAGACGCACGGCGGCCGGCGAGCCCGGCGTCGAGAAAACCACCTTGCCCTGGCAGACCCCCGCGGTAGCCCGCGACAGCATCGCCGCCGCCCCCACCTGCTCGAAGCTCAACGTCCGGAAGATCTCGCCGAAGCCCGGCATCGTCTTGTCGAGCCTGCGGCTGATCACGTCGAACGTGGTGTCACGGCGGCTAAGGCCCGTGCCGCCATTGAACAGCACGACTTGCACGTCGTCGTGCGAAGTCAGCTCGTCGAGCACCTGGTCGACGCGCGCCGGATCGTCGGGAATAATACGCGAGGAGTGCACCCGGTTGCCCGATGTCTCCAACTCTTCGCGCAGGTACTTGCCGTTGACGTCGGTCTCCGGCGTTCGCGTGTCGCTGACGGTGACCACCGCCACCGACACCGGCCCGCGCTCGGCGGCCTTCTTCTTGTGCTCGGCGTAACTAGCGGACGGCATGTGGATTGGCTCCGAAAAAGGTGCAGCGCGAAGACCGTGGGACACAGGTATCGCCCGGAGCAGCACGCCGCTGACTTGTCCAAATTAGCATGGTAGGGACAGCTTCAAAATGTAGGGGCACGTCATGCTGTGCCCGCGTGCCGCAACGGTCCTCGCCTCCCGCCTCACGAATCACGAATCACGGATCACGAAAAGCCTCCATGCGTTATGATTTGGTCAGTCCGTACTCGGCTTGCATCTCACACGCAAGCTGGTCAAACACAGGAGTCAACATGTCGCATCTTGCATCCCGCCGATCGTTTCTCGGCCGCCTCGGTGGCGCCGCCGCAGCCGCCGCCTCGCTCAGCGAGCTCAAACCGTTGCTGGCCGCCACCGCCGGCGAAGAGAGCCGCTGGAATCTGGTTCGCCAACAGTTCTCGTTCAGCGAGGACAAGGTACCCATGAACGCGGCCAACCTCTGTCCGTCGCCGCGGGCCGTTACCGAGCAGGTCGCGAGCCTCACCAAGGACATCGATTTCGACTGCTCGTTCAACAACCGCGGCAAGTTCTCCGGGCTGCTCGAAAAGTCTCGCCGCGCCGTGGCCGCGCAGATCGGCGCCGATCCCGGCGAAGTGGCCCTGGTACGCAACACCAGCGAGGCCAACAACACCATCAACGCGGGGCTCCCGCTCAAGGCGGGAGACGAAGTTCTGCTATGGGAGCAGAACCACCCGACCAACAACGTGGCTTGGGAGGTCCTCGCCAAGCGGCACGGCTTCAGCGTGAGAAAGGTCCCCGTCCCCAAACAACCCGGCAGCGAGGCCGAGTTGGTTGACGTGTTTATCAAGGCCCTGTCAGCCAAGACGCGCGTGCTCTCGATCACGCACATTTCCAACGTCAGCGGCATCCGGTTGCCGGCGAAGCAGATCATCGCCGAGGCCCAGAAACGCGGGGTGTACGTCCACCTCGACGGCGCGCAGTCGTGGGGCATCGCCGAGTTGGACCTGCATGACCTCGGTTGCGACTCCTACTCGGCCAGTTCGCATAAATGGTTCTGCGGGCCGCGCGAAGTCGGCTTGCTCTACGTCAAGAAAGAGCGGATCGCCGAGATCTGGCCCCGCATTGTCGCGCCGGGTTGGGGCACCACCGCCGAGACCGTTCTCAAGGGCGCGCGCAAGTTTGAAAACTTCGGCCAGCGCGACGACTCGCGTCTCACCGCCATCGCGACGACCGTGGAGTTCCACAACACGCTCGGGGCCGCGGCCACCGAGGCCCGTGTCTACCGCTTGGCCACGGCTCTCAAGGAGGGACTCAAGGACGTCGGCGCGAAGCTCGTCACACCCATGGATTCAAAGGTCAGCGGCGGCGTCTGCATCATAGAGGTGCCGGCGGAGAACCGCGCCAAGGTCACCGCCGCGATGTACCACAAGCACGGCATCGCGTGCTCGAGCACGGGCGGCCTGCGGCTGTGTCCGCACCTTTACAACACGACGGAACACGTCGAGCGCGCGATCGCGGGCGTCAAAGCCCTGCGGCCGTTGCTGGCCTGAAGGGCGCGGCGACGGGGCGGCTCATCCCGACCGAACGAGCATGAGCGACGATCTGCCACCGCACGTCCTGCGCACGCTGCTACGACTGCGCGATGAGATCCTGGCTCGTCTCGACCGCACCACCGACGACACCCTTTGCTGCCACCGCTGCTTCCTGCCGTACACGGAAGGCGATTATGAGGCCTACAGCTTCTGCCCTTGGTGCGCTCTGTCGATCAACGGGCGCGAGGCCCGCATCGACGAGAGCCGCAAGATCATCGAGAAGGAACGCTACGGGAACGACGAGATCCAGTGCGGCGAGTGCGGCGGCGAATATGAGCAGCCGACTCTCTACCTCTTCAAGTTCTGCCCCCACTGCGGCGCGCCGTTTGCCGCGCAAGATGAGATTCTGATCGAGCTGCCCATTCGGGTCTAAACACCAAGCATGAAGATCACCCGAATCGACACGCACTTCTACCGCTTCCCAGCGCACCGCAAGATTGTCGACGCCATCCAGGAGTTCGATGCCATGGAGGTAATCACGGCGACGGTTCACACCGACCAGGGCACCGAGGGCGTCGGTTTTGCCTATACCATCGGTCGGGGTGGCCGGGCCGTGAAGGTCTTTCTCGACGACGAATTCGTGCCGCTGGTGTTAGGCGAAGACCCCAACGACATCGAGCGCTTGTGGGAAAAGATGTGGTGGGGTCCGCACTGGGTGGGCCGCGGCGGTGTCGCCTCGGTCGCCATGTGCGCGATCGACATCGCACTGTGGGACCTCAAGGCCAAACACGCCGACTTACCTCTATACAAGCTTCTGGGCGGCTGCCGCGACCGTATGCCTGTATACGACACCGACGGCGGTTGGCTCAATCACACCGAGCAAGAGCTGGTCACGCAAGCCACGGAGCAGGTCGAGCAAGGATACACCGGCATCAAGATCAAGGTGGGCAAACCCAACCGCTCCGAAGACGTCGCGCGCATCCGCGCGGTTCGTGAAGCGATCGGGCCCGACGTCAAGCTCATGGTCGACGCCAATCTCCACTGGACGGCGGCCGAAGCCATCGCGCGGGCGCGGCTGTTCGAAGAGTTCGACCTCTTCTGGCTCGAGGAGCCCATCGAGGCGGACGACGTTCTCGGCCACGAAAAACTACGCCGCGCTACCTCGATCCCGATTGCGCTCGGCGAGAGTCTCTACAACCGGCACGTCTTCAAGGAGTATCTGGCGCGCGACGCGGTCTCGATTCTTCAGCCCGACGTGGGCCGCGTCGGCGGCATCACCGAGTGGCTGCGCATTGCTCACATGGCGCACAGTTTCAACGTAGACGTTTCACCTCACTTCCTGATGGAGTTGCACATCCAAGTGACCTGCGGGGTCCCCAACGCTCTGTGGGTGGAGCACATCCCGTTCCTAAGCCGCTTTGTCGTCGAGCCCCTGCGGATCGAGAACGGCTACGCCTATCCGCCGACGAGTCCGGGCCACGGTGTCGCCTTGGACGAAGCGAAATGCGCGCCGCACTTGATCGAGAGCAACACCTGGCCAACGTGATCGCTCGCATGCGGCGAACCGAAAAGTAGGGGCACGGCATGCCGTGCCCGCGCCGCAAACTACATCCACATCCGCAATGGAGGGGCGGACCCGTCACCCTCGGGATGACGGTCAAGGGTCAAACGCAAATCTACTTCTTGCCACCCCTCCCGGGCCGGACCGACGGAGACTCATCCAGCGAAGGGTCGTCGGTAAACTTGATCGGTACCGACGTTTGCGCTTTCTGTGTCGTGAGCAGCACTTTGCGGCCGCGCAACTCCGGTTCCAGTTCCGACTTGATCTCGTCAAAGGGCCTGCCTTGCCGGTCGGTGGCCTTGAAAATGTAGAACCGGCCGGCGTCCTTGACGATCTCCGAGACTTCGCCGACTTGCAGTCCCAAAATCGCCGCCTTGATCGCCTCTGGGATGGATGAATCCATGTTGAAGGCGCCCAGTACACCGCCGTTCTTGGCCGATGCCGTGTCGTCGGAGTGCTTGCGCGCCAGTTCCGCGAAGTCCGCGCCGCCTTGGATGGCTGCGAGCAGCTCTTCAGCCTTGGCCTTGGCCTCAGCTTCGCTAGGACGCTGCGGGGAACTCGACGACGGCGCGCCGGCCGTTGGCTGGTAGTGCAGATAGATGGCCGAAACACTCACCGACTCGTAGCGGCTCTTGTTCTGCTCGTAGAAATCGTGAAGCTCTTCGTCTGAAACTGTGATCGTGCGGCCAAGCTCGTTGGCGTAGGAGTTAGCGAGGAAGTTCATCCGCGTGAACTCCCACTGGGACTTGTAAGGCTCCTTTTCGAAAAGGCCCTCACTCTCGGCCACGGTGGCCGTGGCAATCAGGTTGTGCATGAGCCCAAGAAACTGCCGGTTCGTCATTTGAGAGACCTGCGGCGCGAGGTTCGTTGGCATGAACTGGCGCATGCGACGCACGTCCCGGAGCGTGTATTCCTTGTCGCCGATCGTCGCCAAGACCCGATCAGATTGACCCTTCCCGAATTGGTGACCGGCCGGACCGTCCTGGGCCCAGGTAACGCCGGCGCACACAAGACCCACGAGCACACCAAGACTACAGATTCGCAACGACATGATGAGAAACTCTCCCCGCGGAGGCGGAACTACTCTCCGAACCACTCTGCTCTTCGAACCGCGGCCTGAACCGCTTTTTCAAAATTGTAACACGGCCTCCGAGGTACCTTCTCCGCGTAGCGTGACGTGGGGTACACGCCGACCCGCCACATCAGAGGCGCGGGTGTGAACCCGCGCGCCACCTCGCACGACCCCGCGGCCTTCTATGCTCAGATCTCTTCGCGCCACCCGCTGGGTCGAGCACACGACCAACACCCGCCTCTTCGTTCCCCACTCACACGTCATGCGCCTTACGAGCCAACCGGCCGTCGGCCCACATACCGATCGCGGCCCCTACCTTCCGTGGAACCTGTGGCCTTCTTGGTAAACTCCCCAAAGGATGCGCGACCTCTCAACAAAGGCCAGGCTGAGCCGATTCATCATCGGTGCTTGCCTGTTGGTGGTATTCCGGTCGTCTAGCTCTCTTCACGCGGAAACTTTTCCGCGGCCGAACCTGGTCGTGCTCATCGTCGCCGAGCAATTTCGGGCCGACTACCTGGATCTGTACAGGCCTAGTTTCTCCGCTGGCGGATTCCAACGGCTGCTATCGGAAGGCGCGGTTTTTCCGCGCTGCCGCTTTGACCACGCCGTGACGCTCGCGGCCCCAAACGCGGCTACGCTGGCCACGGGGGCCTACCCCGAGATCCACGGCATCGTGGCGGACCGCTGGTATGATGCCGGCGCCTCAAGAGTCGTCAACGCGGTCGAGCCCGGGCCCACCGAAGCGCCGTTGCCGGGACGCCTTATCGGCTCTACGCTGGCCGATCAGTTGCGATTGGCAACGCTGGGGCGCTCGCGTATCGTGGCGGTCTCGGACCGCCCCGGTCCCGCCATCCTGCTGGCCGGACGGCGTCCCGTAGGCTGCTATTGGAAGGATTCGCGCGGGCGGTTCGCCACCGCACCCTACCATCGCGACGACCTGCCAGAGTGGGTGAAAGCCTTCAATGCGCAGAACGACAACTTACGCAACGCGGGCCGGCCATGGACCGCTCTCGACGCCCGTCCCGACGCCCTGCCGCTGCGGGTGCTGCACCTAGGCACGCCGGGCGAGCACGACGGCTATCGCATGCTCTACCGCTCCTCCCCCTTCGCCGCCGAGGAGGTCTTGAATCTGGCGCGCAAGGCCATCGACGAGGAGCAACTCGGACAGCTCGGATACACGGATCTGCTGATCATCAACCTCAGCGCTCCCGCCTTGCTCGCCCTGGAGACGGGCGCGTATTCCCCGCTGATGCGCGACATGGTGCTGCGGCTCGACGAGATGATCGCCGACTTCCTCGTCAGTTTGGACGAGGCGATCGGCCTGGAAAACGCTGCGGTCGTCTTCACTGCTTTGCACGGCACACCTCCCATGCCCGAGTCGCTGCGCCGCGAAGGCCTGCCTGCCGGCCGCGTCGACGGAGGGGTTGTCGCCAGGGCGATGAACGAGCGGCTGGCCGCGGAGTTTGGCCCCGAGGTGTTCGTCGAGAAGTATGTCCGGCCGTTTGTCTACTTGAGTGAGACCGCCCGGCAGGCGGCGTCCGCAAAGCGCCGTGCGGTCATCGAGGCCGCAGGCGAGGCCGCGACGACCGGCGTACAGGGTGTGGCGGGCTACTATGCTCCCGGCGTGGAGGCCGTGCCCTCAGCTCTACGCAGTCGTCTACGGCGTGGCCGGCACTCCGGGCGGTCGGGCGATTTGATGCTGCTCTACGAGCCGTACTTCACCGAGGACTTCGGCCAGGGCCGCGGCGTCGGCTCGGGCTCTCCTTACCGCTATGACACCGACGTGCCGCTGATCTTCCTAGGGCCCGCCTTCCGGACGCAGCGGTTTGGGCCGGTCGTGGACGCCTCCTCGGTTGCCCCCACCCTAGCGGAGCTGCTGGGTATCGCCCCGCCGGGCGCTGCCACGGGACGGGCCTTGACGGAAGCACTTCGGCCGAACTCTCAGCCCGAGACCCCCACCCTGGTCGGTCCTCCGCCGCCTAACTGAGAAGCGCGTGCCCGATCTCGAAACCCAATTCTGCGGCCTTCGGCTGAAGAACCCGGTCATCGCCTCCAGCGGGACCTTCGGTTACGGGCTCGAGTTCGAAAGCATCTTCGACGTGACCCGCCTCGGCGGGTTCGTCGTCAAGGGTCTCTCGAAGGAACCCATCGCAGGCAACCCGCCACCGCGTCTGGTGGAGACGGCCTCCGGCATGCTGAACTCGATCGGCTTGCAGAACGTCGTCGTGCGCGCCTTCGTTGAAGAGAAACTCCCAAAACTGGCCGGGCTCAACACCGCTGTCTTCGCGAACGTGTTCGGTTATGAACCCGAGGATTATGTCCAGGTACTGCGCGTGCTCGAGGACGCCGAAGGGCTCGCCGGCTACGAGCTGAACGTCTCGTGCCCCAACACCAAGCACGGCGGCATGCAGTTCGGGTCGGACCCGGGCCTGCTAAGCGAGGTCGTCAGGCTGGCCAGGAAGGCGGTCGCGCGCCGGCCGTTGAGGCCGTTGATTGTGAAGCTCTCCCCCAACGTGACCGACATCGCCTCCATGGCCCGTGCGGCCGAAGAAGCCGGCGCCGACGCACTATCACTGGTCAATACCTTTCTCGGCATGGCGATCGACGCGCGGACAAGGCGGCCCGGCCTCGGCGCCAATTTCGGCGGACTGTCGGGGCCCGCCATCAAGCCGCTCGCCCTGCGAGTGGTCTACCAGGCTGCGCAGGCTGTGCGCATTCCGGTCATCGGCATCGGAGGCATCGCGACCGGTGAGGACGTTGCGGAGTTCCTCCTCGCCGGCGCTTCGGCCGTACAGGTGGGTACGGCGACCTTCTGGGACCCTCAGTCGCCCGGCAGGATTGTCGACGAGTTCCGAAGCTTTCTTCAAGTGGGGGGCATCGCCAGTTCAGCCGATCTAATCGGCGCCCTCCGGCTGAACAGCTGATCGCTGCTCACGCCCCGGCTCAGCACGTTGCCACCCTTCGCACCCTGCCGGCAAGAAATGCAGGCTACGAGCCCGCTCTATGACTGGGGGTGGGTCCCGCTACCTCCTCTTGAGGGCTGCCCAGCCCACGCAACACGTCTAGGTAGAGTTCCGTCACGCCGTCCAGCGAATGGTGCTCGGCAACATGTCGGCGCGCGTTCCTACCGAAGAGATCCCGCACTTCCGGGTGCTGCCCCAACAGGCTGAGATAGTGTGCCAGCATTTCGGTCTCTGATTCGTCAGCATCCACTCGAAGCACAGCGTCCGACGGCAAGGCCGCGGTCTCTTGACCGCGTGTCACGATCGTGGCCTTGGCGAGCGCCATCATTCGCATGCTGATCCCGGAGGTCTCACCTGCCGGCGGATAGCGGAGGTTCACCGAAATGTCGGTGATGCTTGCCAGACGCTGAAACTCCTGCTCGCCCACATAGGGGAACTGCGTCACGTGGCCCTGGGCGAGCCGCGGCGCCATCGACGCCTCGTAGTCGGGGGAGCTGAATTCTCCGACCAGCAGAATGCGTAGCGGTAGAGAAACCGCGTCGACCGCATCGAACAGCGACCGCAGCCGCTTGGCCGGGCGCAGGAACCCGAAGCAGGAA
>JAKZVK010000816.1:0-5014 GCA_047516085.1 Bryobacterales bacterium | reverse complement strand
GGCGTTGCTGCCGGCCAGCGCCAAGCCTGTGCTGATGGGCGACCGTTTCTACGGTTCGCCCGCCTTGATCGCCTGGTGCCGGGACCAGGGCTGGGACTGGCGCTTGCGGCTCAAGCAGCACCTGTTGGTGTTCGAGGACGGCGGGGAGACCACCCTGGCCGAGTGTTTCGCCCGGGGCGAGCACATGCTCACCGGCATCGACCTCACCGAGAAGCGGGTCGCCACCAACGTCGCCATGGTCCACGAGGCGGGCCACCCGGAGCCCTGGATCATCGCGCTGTCGGAAGCCCCCACCAAACATCGGGCCTTCGATTACGGGCTCCGGTGGGGCATCGAGCCCATGTTCTCCGACTTCAAGACCCGAGGCTTCGGTATTGAGGACAGCCACATCCAACGCACCGACCGCTTGGGTCGCCTCGTCCTGGTCATGGCGCTGGCGCTGTTCTGGGCCGTATCCGTCGGCATGTGGGACGTGGTCAACAAGGCCACCCCGGGCGAAAAAAACCGCCGGAAAAGCAACCCCACAACCTGCTACGCAGCCTGACATCGCTGTTCAAACGTGGCATCCGCCGCATCCAGACCTGCCTCCAGAGACTCATCCCCCTCCCGCCCCTCTGGGAAGTCTGGAGAATTTGATGGGTGGTGAGTATCCCTTGGGTTGCCGACTTGACGAAATTGCCTGCACGCGTTCTTGTGAGGCGCAGGCGGGCGTCGTACAAATTACATCACGTCCCGCCCGTGTCCGCCGTGGAGTTCATTCGAGGCTTAATTGGATGACCGAACAATCCACTCACCGCCCGTCCGAAGTTCTGGAGACGCTGAAACGCCTCGGCGTGCGGGTCGCGGTGACCGTCCCGGACAGCTGGCTTAGCGAGATCTTGCTTCGGATCGAGAACGAGCCGGAAATGTCACTCATCCGCGCGACGCACGAAGAAGAAGCCCTCGCCATTTCCTGCGGTTCGAGGCTCGGCGGCGTGCGGACCGTTTTGATCATCCAGAACGCCGGGCTCCTCAGCATGGGCTCGGGCATGGTGTGCCTCGCCCAGCGATACCAATTCCCGTTGCTGATTCTGGCATCCTACCGGGGTACCGCCGACGATCCCATCTTCTATCACATCCCAAAAGGGCGCGTGACGGAGCCGGTGTTGCGGGGCCTTGGGCTGTCCCACGGCGTCGTCGAGCGCGATCGTCCGATTGGGCCGCAGGTCGAGGCCGCGGCGACCTACGCGGAGGAATCCTCAGCACCTTATGTCCTTCTCATGTCGCGCGAGGACATCCAATGGTGAACCGGGCGCGCCCCAGCCGCGAGGATTACTACACTGTGCTCATTGGCGCACTGCCGGAAGGTTCGGCTGTCGTCACGGCGCTCGGCAACGCGTCCTATCTGTGGGCGGCGCTCCGCGACGCGCCGGAGAATTTCTATGTCGAGGACGCCATGGGGCTCACGCTCCCCTTAGCGCTCGGACTCGCCGTCGCTCGGCCAGACCGCCAGGTCGTCGTGGTCGAGGGGGATGGCGGACTGCTGATGCACATGGGCGGACTGGTGACGGTCGCCGCGGTTGCGCCCGAGAACTTGACGGTGTTGCTGATCGACAACGGGGTGCACGGCGCCTCGGGCGGGCAGGCCCTGGCCAGCCAGAACGTCGACCTCGCCGGGTTGGCGCGTGCCGTAGGCCTGTCGCGGGCCCATGCGATCGAGAGCGGGGACGCTTTCCGGGACGCGCTCGCGGATGCATTCGAGACCCCGGCGGTGACGCTCCTCGCCTTGGGCACCGCGCCTGACACCGAGACCGCGAAGCCGCCGTTCGCGCTCGATCCCGTCGCCGTAAAGCGGCGCTTCATGGAGGCGATCGAGGCGCCGCGTTATGTCTCGACCTTCTTCGGCGGTGGGATGCTGGAAAAACCCTGAAATCACTCGAGACCGAATCGAATTCGTCGATTCGGCTTCTCTTTCGCATTTCGTACGCCGCCCTGTTGATGTACACTGTCGGTCCATGACGCGGTATGTGTTCATCACTGGCGGCGTGGTTTCCTCCCTAGGTAAAGGGCTCGCATCCGCGGCGCTCGGTGCGCTGCTCCAGGCGCGCGGGTATACCATCCGATTGAGGAAGCTCGACCCCTATCTCAATGTTGATCCCGGGACCATGAGCCCGACTCAGCATGGCGAGGTGTACGTCACCGACGACGGCGCGGAAACCGACCTCGACCTCGGTCACTATGAGCGCTTCACCGGCGTTCCGGCGCGCCGGTCCGACAACGTTACCAGCGGGCGGATCTACCAGTCGGTGATTGACCGTGAGCGCCGCGGCGACTATCTCGGCGCCACCATCCAGGTCATCCCGCACGTGACCAACGAGATCAGGGAGTTCATCGCCGCCGACGCCGGCGAGGCTGATTTCGTGTTGTGCGAGATTGGCGGCACGGTCGGTGACATCGAGAGCCTGCCGTTTCTCGAGGCGATCCGCCAACACGCCAACCAGATCGGCCGCGATCGGGCGATGTTCATTCACCTGACGCTGGTGCCGTATTTGAAGTCTGCTGGCGAGCTCAAGACCAAACCGACCCAGCATTCGGTCAAGGAGTTACAATCGGTTGGCATCCAGCCCGATGTGATTCTGTGCCGATGTGAGCGCGAGCTTCCGCTTGAGGAACGCCGCAAGATCGCCCAGTTCTGCAATGTGCCGGTCGACTCGGTGATTGCCGCGTCTGACGTGTCAACCATCTACGAGGTGCCGATCAGCTATCACGAGCGCGGCTTCGACGTCCAAGTGTGCCGGCATTTCGGCATCGACGTCGAGCGCGAGCCCGATCTCGGGCGTTGGCACGAGATCGTCGCCGGCATTCGCAATCCGGAGGGCGAGGTGACCATTGCCGTCGTTGGCAAATACACCAACCTCCTGGATTCTTATAAGTCGTTGGTCGAGGCGCTCGATCACGGCGGCATCGCCAATCGCGTCCGGGTCAACATGAACTGGATCGATTCGGAGATCTTCGAATCGGAGGATGCGGTTCACCACCTATCGGACGTTGAGGGAATTTTGGTGCCGGGCGGCTTCGGCGAGCGCGGCGCCGAAGGCAAGATTGCCGCTGCCCGATTCGCGCGTGAACATGACGTGCCCTATTTCGGCATCTGCTTTGGCATGCAAATGGCGGTGATCGAGGCCGCGCGCAGTCTCGGCGGCATCGAGGATGCGGGCTCGACCGAACTCGGAGCGACGCCGCACCCGGTGGTCGGCCTGTTGACCGAGTGGATCAAGGAAGATGCCGTCGAGCGCCGTGGCAACGGCGATAATCTCGGCGGATCCATGCGGCTCGGCGCTTACGACTGCGTGCTCGACGAGGGATCGCTGGCGCAACGCATCTACGGCGAGACCTTCATCAGCGAGCGCCATCGCCACCGCTACGAGGTCAACATCAATTATCGCTCCCGGCTTGAAGACGCCGGTATGGTGTTCTCGGGGCTGTCGCCCGACGGCCTGTTGCCCGAGATCATCGAACTGCCGAGCCACCCATGGTACATGGGTGTCCAGTTCCACCCCGAGCTCAAGTCCAAGCCATTCGATCCGCATCCATTGTTCAGCTCTTTCGTCAACGCTGCGGTCGAACGCTCGCGGCTGGTCTAGCGTGATCCGAGGCTGACCATGACGGACCCGCGCCACGTCACCATCGGCGATCTCGTGATTGGCAACGACCTGCCGCTGACGCTCATCGCCGGACCGTGCGTCCTCGAAAGCAGGGCACATGCGCTCGAATGCGCCGGCGCCCTGGTGGAAATCGCCAGCCGTGCAGGCATCGGGCTGATCTACAAGACCTCGTTCGACAAGGCCAATCGGACCTCGACCGCGAGTGAGCGGGGCATGGGGCTCGGCGAAGGTTTGCCGATCTTGGCCGAGGTGCGCGAGGCGACGGGACTTCCGGTGCTCACCGACGTTCACTTGCCGGAGCAGTGCGCCACCGTCGCCGAGGCGGTCGATGTCCTTCAGATCCCCGCGTTCCTCAGCCGCCAAACCGATCTCGTCGTTGCCGCCGCCGAGACCGGATGCGCCCTCAATATAAAGAAGGGCCAGTTCCTCGCGCCGTGGGACATGAAGAACGTGGTGGCCAAGGCAACAGAGGCCGGCAACACGAACGTCATGGTGTGCGAACGCGGCGTCTCATTCGGCTACAACACGTTGGTCAGCGACATGCGCGCGCTGCCCGAGCTCGCCGCCACGGGATGCCCGGTGGTGTTCGATGCGACCCATTCGGTGCAGCAGCCGGGCGGGCAGGGGACTGTTTCGGGGGGGCAGCGCGAGTTCGTGCCGGTGCTCGCCCGTGCCGCCGTCGCCGTCGGCGTGGCCGCGGTGTTCTTGGAGACACACCCCGATCCCGACAACGCGCCGTCCGACGGCCCCAACATGATCCCGCTCGGCGAGATCGAGGGTCTGATCGCCGAGTTGATGTCATTCGACAAGCTCGCCAAGAGTTTGCCCAAGGTCTAAAAGTCCACTCAATGAAAGAACGGCCACCCGCGAGGTCGGCTCGACGGGTAGCCGTGCAATGGGGGCGTCCGAAATTTAGTATCGCGCACCGTATGTGTGGGGCGTTCCGTGGGAGATCAGCTCGTCGAACGCCTTGCGTTGCGCCTCGTCGAGCGTTCGGTAGAGGCCTTCCAATGCTGGTCGAATGCGACGAAGCGCCGCCGACGCGGCATCCGCGACGACCTCGAAGCGAGCGAATCGTTGCAACGCTCCGGGCCCTCCGTCATCAACCGCGCCACGCGCGATCCGCATGGCGTCGGCGCTGTCGCGAACCGTCTCGGTGAATCTTTCCCACGCTTCGCGTTGCGCTGCGGTGATGCCGAGTTGCTGTTCGACGAACGTGATCATATCCTCGGACGCTCTCATGTTTGTCAAGCACTCGATGGGGCGGTGAGTACGCGGTAGATCTCGCGGGCCACGTAACGCTTCAGGCAGCGCATGATCTCGCGTTTGGACAGCCCCTCCAGGGTCCTGCGAGCGACATAGGCTCGGGT
>JAKZVK010000815.1:0-2508 GCA_047516085.1 Bryobacterales bacterium | reverse complement strand
ATCGGCACCGGAACGGAAATCGGCGCCTCGAGCGAGGTGCCCGAGAATATGGCGATCGGGGACGGCCACCGGATTCCGGACCACAGGACTACCGCCTACAAGCAGAACAAGTAGTATTTCATTCTGGTTTCGGTCAAAGCGGGACGCTGTACAGCCAGATCCGACGAACGAGGCGAAGCCATGAGCAAACGAAAGAAAACACGCCGGTTCGCAATCTTCGGTTACCCTGACGAGCTACGACCGAGCACCCGTGAACAACGGGATGTCACCATCGACTCCTCGGAGTAGACCCGACCAGGGAAAGCTCCCGACGAGCCGGGCCGCGCAAGAGCGAAATCGCCAACGTCACTCCCTGCCCGCGGAAGCGCGGGCATCCTTCACCGCATCCAGCAGCTGCTTCAGACGTCTCTCCCGCTATCCTGTATCAATGTCGGATTGCCTGGCCCGGGCCACTGCCTCTGCTTCACCGCGGTACGCAGGGTTCAGATCAACGAGCATGTGCTCGAAGCCGGACCAAAGAATGTCTACTGGACCCGGGACCCAGAACTGGTCAACGTGGAATCCCCAGTCATCCCTACCTCGACGCCCAAGCTTCCGATCAAATCCGGTACGCAGAGTGTACGCATAGATCCAGCTCCAGTAAACGACGACGCGTGCCTCAGACTCTACGACCGCGACCATCACCTTTCGGGCATGCTCTCGGAGCACTGCCAGAGCTTCGTCTATTCGGTCGGCGTCGGCGTCGTTCGCCTTGTCAAGCTCGCGCTTGGCCATGTAGCACGCAAGCTGCGCGGTGAACGACAACTCAGGGTCCCAAGGACAGTCGATGGTCTGAGAGAAGATGCGGAGATCCGTAACCGGCGCACTGTCGAGCCGTCGGCGAGCATCCACAATCACCCGGTCGACCTCCGGGCCGACGCCCTGGATAAGCCGTTGCATCTCGCCATGCGGACCATCACGGAATAAAGTCATCAAGCTGCAGAGAATCGTGCCATACGTTGAAATTGAATCGACCGCTGGCACGGTGGTCTACCGGCCGAACCGGACGCACAAAGCGTCACCAACAGAACCGCCGCGTGCTCAAGGAACACTGCGACGCTCACAACCTGCCGCTCGATGTCACAGAGAGACAATCGAATGAAAGAAGTGTTCCAGTACGAGACGCACCCGAAAATGCACGTGCGGAAGGGCGAAAGCTTCGTGATGCAGATCCCGGCCGAGAGCGAGGAACCGCTGTGACGCTGCACGTGCGTCAAGGTCGAGAAGGCACCCGATTCCGCGATCATCCACTACACGGTAGACCGACCGACGACGGCGGAGAAGGAATGGCCGAAGCCAACACGGCCCGCACGCCAGCGTAGAACCGGCTAGCCGGGGAACTGCAGAAGACCGGCCGCAGCGGCGGAGACCAACGAAACGGTCGACGACAACCACACCTATGCGCTCGTGATCGGGCCGCCGATCACGCTCGACGCGCTCGCCGAGCACCAAACACCGACAGACGGAGAACCCGCGGCACCAGAAAAGAGGAAGAGAGTCGATGAAAGAGACACTGAGGCGCTGGACGCCAGCGACCGCACACGCGCCGTGGCCTGGAGAGCCGGACGACTGGAAGCGGGAAGAGGTGAACCGCGAGACGGTGACCGCCAACAAGGCGTTCCTCGTCACGTGGCCGGGGATCAGCTCCGCCGACAACGCCGCCCTCATGCGGGCAGCGGAGCTAAACGGGTGCGCCACACGCCTGTTCGAGCCGGACATGAAGTACGCAGCTGCGGACTGGTACCAGGATATCCCCCGCATCGTCGACATCTTGATCGAGTGCGTGGTCGGTGACGACACGTTCCGGCTCGAGCCGGGCGACAGCGACCGCGAGACAACCGACCGCCCGAACGGACGCGCCGACAAGATCACCGTCGTCCTGGCCGTCGAACACCGCAGCAACGCCGAGACCATACGGTGGTCGAGCGACCTCGCGTTCCAAACCGAGGAGAAGGGCAACAACCCCGCCCACTGCGGGCTCCTCGTCACGAGGACCAGCTCGATGAGCCGCGACTGCCTCGAAACCATCCTGCGGCTCGCGATGTACGACCCGATCCTCGACAACGAGAACGACGCCATCGACACCCAGGACGTCCACTTCCACCAGGACGCCCACCTCGCAGCCTGCAACCTCCTGCTGGACCCGATCAAGGCAGTCGCCGAAATCGTGAGAAACGCCGCAGATCTGTACGTCACCAGACTCGTTCCGCACGACCACGCGTTCAAGATCCGCCGGCGCCACGGGCGGCCCGAGATCGAGGTGACCATCGAACCGCCGCAGGCCTGACGATCCCCCCCCGGGGACCTGACCGTACCCCCGCCCCGCGGTCGAGAAGACCGCCCTACCGGACCGGCAACATTCCCCAGACAGGACCCCCCATGATCCAGGCCGACGTGCGTCAACTCGTCGACGACGGCGCAATATTCTACGTGTCGCACTCCGGCGGCAAGGACTCGCAGGCGATGTAC
>JAKZVK010000814.1:0-4889 GCA_047516085.1 Bryobacterales bacterium | reverse complement strand
GCTGCACGCGTCGATCATCGCGTCCGCATCGACAAGGCCGGCGGCGAACGGCTTCTCGCAGTAGATGTGGCAGCCTGCTTCAGCCGCGGCTTCCACCATCGCGACGCGGTCGGTCACCCAGCGCGGACCGATGCTGACGATTTGAAGCTGCTCGGCAGCGATCATCCGCCGGTAGTCGCGGTAGAGGCGCTTCACTCCCAGCCGCTCGCCGGCCTTTCGGAGACCTTCCGCGTTCTCGTCGGCGACGGCAACAACCTCGGCCCGCGGCACGCCTTGGAAGGCCGTGTCGAGTCCGTGGCCATAGTTGCCTTTGCCGGTGGCTCCGATGACTCCAACGCGGTAGGTCGCCGCCATGTTCGTCCCCCTGTAGTGCGTTGTACTGCGCCGGCCTAGCGAACGTCAACCGAGTCCGAGCCCCTGGTAAGCTGTATCTGACCTCCGACCGCAGGTCGTCACGCTGGAGGGCAATGAAGGAGCACGGATGGCGGACTGGTCTTACTTCGATTGCGACGTGATGATCGGGAAGTCGCGTATCCCCATCATCGATGAGATGCCGGACGCCGGCGCGCTGCTCAAGCAGATGGACCGCTACGGTATCGACAAGGCTCTGTTCTACTATCGCGACGGCGTCAACCTCCGCGGTGCGAGCGAGGCCGCCAAGTCCGAGCGCCTCGACCTGTGCTGGGTACTCTCGGTGACTCTCCGCGGCCCCGATGATCACCTAGCAGACGAAGTCGACCGCATGATCGACGCCGGAGCAAAAGCGGCCCGCCTTCTAGCCTCCGACGGCCCCTCCGATCCGCCGCTGGTGATCAAGCCCTTCCTGCTCGGAAAGCTCTATGAGCGACTGCAGCAGCATCGCATGCCGCTGCTGCTCGAAGGCGCTCCACTCTACCGTCCCCAGGGCGCCGCCACCTACGGCGTGGAGGACGTGGACGCAATCTGTAGCGGCTTTCCGGAACTCCCCGTCATTCTGTTGCGGACGCATCGCAGCCTGCAAACCCAGTTGGCGTTGCTCATGCGGAAGCACAAGAACCTCTACTTCACCCACGCCCTCAACACGTTGTACTTGCAGCTCGAGCAGGTTGTCGAACTGGTCGGCGCGGACCGCGTGTTGTTCGGGTCGCAAGCGCCTTACTGGGACCCCAGCCTGCCGATCGGCATGTTGAACTACGCCGAGCTGAGCACGCAAAAGAAGAAGCTCGTCGCCGGTGACAACCTGCGGCGACTGCTCGGTCTGTAGAACCCGTGCCGGGTTCTTCGCCTCCGGCCTCACCGTAGAGTCTGTGCCAAGGCCCGGTTGAGAGTCAGAAGGGCCTCGGTCAGCTCGTGATCCATTACCGGCGGCCACGCTCCTTGCTCTGCCGAAGAGGTGATCTCCTCTCCCGCCGGAGACATAGTCTCCAGCAGGGGCGTTTGAGATCTCCTGCTCTCAACACCCGGCCGATGGGCGAAACACGGACGTCTCCGCTTCCTTCGAGCCCACCCCTTTGCGTCACGAGCGTGCCACGACAAAGACTCCCGTGCTTACGGACGGATCAGGCCCTTCGGTGACAACGCCCTCCGGGGAAGCGGGCTATCCTAGAGGCTTGTCCGCACCAGTGTGTTTATGACGTCCGTGTGTTCATGACTTCCAAGTACCCCATCTTCGACCGTAGCCGTTTACACCTGCGCCCGCTCGGCGAGCGCGATCACGACATGGATCTGGGCTACCTGCTCCACCTGGACGACGGCGAGCCCGCGTTCAACCATCCTCACCTGCCTGTCGTCGCGGCAAAGATCAGGGAGGCACGGGAGAACGGTGCCGCTCGTCTGCTGATGATGGGCGCGCACGTCATCAAGATGGGCGTCTCGCGCCACATCATCGACCTGCTTGAGCGCGGCTGGATCACCCACATCGCCGTGAACGGCGCTGGGGCGATCCACGACTACGAGCTGGCTCGCATCGGCTCCACGACCGAGAGCGTCGCACGCTACATCCGCTCGGGCGAGTTCGGCCTGTGGCGGGAAACCGGCTTACTCAACGATTGGGCGCGCGAAGCGGCCGACGAGGGCCTGGGCTTGGGCGAGAACGTCGGCCGGCGGATCATCGAAGATAACTACCCCCATCGCGACGTGAGCATCTTTGCGAAGGCCTACGAGCTTTCGATCCCGGTCACCGTCCACGTCGGTATCGGTTATGACATCATCCACGAGCATCCCAACTGCGACGGCGCGGCGCTGGGAGCGGCCAGCTACCACGACTTCCTCATCTACACCCGAACGATCGAGAACCTCGAAGGGGGCGTGATGCTCAACTTCGGCTCCGCCATCATGGGACCCGAGGTCTACCTGAAGGCGCTGTCGATGGCGCGCAACGTAGCCCGGCAAGAAGACCGCGAGATTTGCCACTTCACCACCGCCGTGTTCGACCTGGTGCCGATCGGGGGTGATTATCACAAGGAGCTGCCGAAAACCGATCCGGGCTATTACTTCCGTCCCCACAAGACAATCCTCGTACGCACGGTGGCCGACGGAGGCGAGAGCTACTATATTTGCGGCGACCATCGCGCCGCCTTTCCGGCCCTGAGACGCGCTATCCTCAAGAAGGAAGTGCCATGAAGCCCTCGACACTCGTTCGGAAGTTCAAGGATTGCAGCGCCCTGGTCGTGGGCGACATTTGCCTGGACCGTTGGTGCCACTATGATCCCCGAGAGTCGGACCCCTCACGCGAAACTAAGATTCCGCGGTTGGGAATCGTGCGCACCGAGGTGACACCGGGTGCGGGCGGCACCGTGGCCAACAATCTAGCCTCCTTGGGCGCGGGCCGCGTGGCCGTGCTGGGTGCGATCGGCCAGGACGGCTTTGGGTTCGAGCTCGAACGGGCTCTGGCGGCGAACAACATCGACTATCGCTTGCTCGTGGCCTCGCCTGAACTCCAGACCTTTACCTACAGCAAGCTGATCAACGCCCGCAACGATAAGGAAGACAAGCCTCGGGTAGACTTCATCACCAACCGTCCTCTGCCAAGCGATGTGGAAGACCAACTGATCGCCAACTTCCACGCCGCCTACAAGAAGTTCGACGTTATCATCGTCTCCGACCAGGCGGAAACGAAGCAGGGCGGGGTCGTCTCCGACGCGTTTCGCGAAGTGATCGCCGACGTCGCCGAACGGAACCCGCACAAGATCGTACTGGTCGATTCGCGTACCCGCATCGACCGCTTCCGCAATACCATCGCCAAGGCCAATCGCCAGGAGGCCGACGAGGCTTGCCGCAAGCTCTTCGGCAAGGTGGATTACGCGCGCCTGCGGGACGCCATCGGTACCGAGCCGCTGATCATCACCCGCGGCAAGCGGGGCGCACTGCTCATCGACGACAGCGGCAGGACGACCATTCCGGCCGTCAAGCCCGAACGCACCGTCGATAGTTGTGGGGCCGGTGACAGCTTCTCGGCCGGCATGGCCCTCGCCCTCCAGGTGACGGGCGACTTCCAAGAGGCGGCCGGCTTCGGCAACCTCGTCTCGAGCATTACCGTCACCAAACCCGGGACGGGCTTCGCCACTCCCGCGGAAGTCATCGCCAAGGCGCGCTCGATGCGGAACGGTGACCTGCGGACGGGTTCCCCGGGTTAACGGCGGCGTTCGCGGTCATGAGTTTCACGACGCAATACAAAGGCCGTCTGTTCTCGGCCCTCGATACCATCGATCTGGGTAAGGTCGACGAAGCGATCGCCGCACTGCGCGCGGCCCGCAACGACGGGCGGCAGATCTTCGTCTGTGGCAACGGCGGCAGCGCCGCCACGGCCAACCATTTCGCCTGCGACATGGTGAAGGGCGCGAGCTACGGGCATGAGAAGCGCTTCCGAATCATGGCGCTGAGCGAGTCGGTCTCGACGCTCACCGCCTACGCCAACGACGTCAGCTACGATGCGGTCTTCGTCGAGCAACTAAAGAACTTCGCCAACCCCGGCGACGTGCTCGTGGCCATCAGCGGGAGCGGCAACTCACCGAACGTGATCAACGCCGTGGAGCACGCCCGTGTCATCGGCGTGTACACCATCGGGCTCAGCGGGCGCGACGGCGGAAAGCTGCGCCCTTTGTCCGATTTGAGCCTACATGTCGACGACGGCCACATGGGCCGCATCGAAGACGCCCACATGGTGATTTGCCACATGATCGGCTATCACTTCATGGATGTCGAAGGCACTGATTGAGCCGGGAGACGTCACGTCCAGACCCCCTCGACGATAAACAGCGCCCAAGGGGGCCAAGCCGTTGACAGGCTCACGCAGCCTGATCCAATCTAGATTCTGCAAGGCAAGCGCCGATGACCCTGCCAGGAGCCAGAGCGATTTGTATCGTGTTCTTGCTGTGGATCACAACTCCTGCGATGCCGGCCGCATCTCAGGGGGGCAAACTCTATGCCGTGGTCGTTGGCATATCCAACTATCAAGACCGCGCCGTAGGTTGGCTGCAGTTCGCAGATCGTGACGCAAGGCTGCTTGAGAGGCACCTGAAGAGTGAGCGAGGGGGCGCGATCGAGGACCTCAGCATCCTAATAAACACCGAAGCGACCCAGGCTAAGGGCTCGTAACGAAATAACCTATGCAGTATCTCAGTGCCGTCTGGGATGCAGCGTGTAGTTCCAATCTCCGTGGAACTTGTCACGGCGGAGATCAATCTCCACTACTTCGCGATCTGACACCTTGACGCCTGGAGGGTAAGTGCGAGTGTCTAACTCCGAGTGGACGGTGAGACCCGTTGCGTTCGTCGTGCCAGCGATCAGGTTGACGATCACCTCATGACTGATGAGCGGTTTGCCACGCCAGTTCTGGCTGATAAAGGAAAACAAACGGTGCTCGATCTTGTTCCACTTGCTGGTTCCTGGCGGCAGATGACTCACCGCAA
>JAKZVK010000813.1:0-2787 GCA_047516085.1 Bryobacterales bacterium | reverse complement strand
TGCCTCGCCGTTGCTGACGAACGAGGGTTGGGAAGCCTACGAGGCCAAGGTCATCGCGCGCCACAGCCAGGGAGATGTGGCGCGGCGACGCGCGGCCGATGATGCGGTCGAGGCCGCTTGGGTGGAGCGGCATCGTCGCGTGCGCGAGTGGTTGGCCACCGAGGCTCCGGTGGCGGTGCCCGGGGTTGCGTCGGATGAGTCCGTGCAGAACGACATCGACCGGTTTGTTCAAGCAAAGCTGGAAGAGGCCGGTGTCCGGCCCATGCCGCTGACGACGGACCTCGAGTTTCTTCGCCGGCTGTCGCTCGATGTAATCGGAGTCATTCCCACGGCGGATGAGCTTCGGGCGTACATCGAGAACCCGCCCGAGCTGCGAAGACAACGGGCCATCGAGCGGTTGCTGAGCCACCCGGGTTGGGCCGACCACTGGGTCCCCTACTGGCAGGATGTCTTGGCCGAGAATCCCAGCATCCTGAAGCCGGATCTCAACAACAGCGGTCCGTTTCGATGGTGGCTGCATCAAGCCTTCAGCGATGACCTGCCGTTCGATCGCGTCGTGACGGAGCTAATTGAAATGGAGGGGAGCTTGTACCAGGGCGCGCCGCGGGGATTTGCGATGGCGAGTCTCAACGATGCCCCGATGGCGGCGAAGGCCGATATTCTTTCGCAGGCGTTTCTGGGGCAGAAGCTGTCGTGCGCCCGCTGCCACGACGCGCCGTTTCACCCGTTCAAGCAGAAGGACTTGTTCAGCGTGGCCGCGTTACTCGAGGGCAAACCGATCGAGCTTCCCGAGGCCAGCACCGTGCCGGTCCGCGCGGGGGCGCGCAAGCCTTTCGTTCAGATCTCGCTGAAGCCGGGCGACCGGATTGATCCGCACTGGCCGTTCCAAGCTCTGAGCGGAAACGCCATCGTGGCCGAACCGCCGAGCAATACGTCGGTGGCGAGCCGCCATCAATTGGCGAGCATGGTGGTGGATCCGCAAAACGAGCGCTTTACCCAGGTGGTGGTCAACCGTGTTTGGAAGCGCTACCTGGGGCGGGGATTGGTCGAGCCGGCGCACGATTGGTCCGAGGCGGAATTTTCGCACCCGGAATTGCTGCGGTATCTGTCGCGCCAGTTCCTCGCGAGCGGCTACGATCTCAAGCATCTCGCGCGTTTGATCTTTTCGTCGCATGTGTATCAACGCAAACCCGACCCCGCAGCGGCCGAGTCCGGCGGCGAGCGCGGCGCCTTGTTGGCGGGTCCGGTTCGGAGGCGGCTGAGTGCCGAGCAGTTGGTGGATTCGCTCCACGTGGCGGCGGGCAAGAGCCTCGATTGCGAGGAGTTGAATCTCAACCCCTTGGGCGACCGTCCGCTGAGGCAGTTCGTGAATATGGGGACGCCGCAGCGTGCTTGGGAGATGACGGCGTTGTCGAACGAGCGGGACCGTCCGTCGCTGGCGTTGCCGAGGGCCCAGGCGTTGGTGGACGTATTGACGACGTTCGGTTGGCGCCAGGCACGGCAAGATCCGGCCACCGTGCGGGACGACGGGCCGTCGCCGATGCAAACGCTCATGCTGGCGAACGGGCCGATGGGTACGCGGATCACGCGGCTCTCCGACGATAGCGGCTTCACCCGGTTGGCGTTGGAAGACCGGCGGCTGGATGAGCTGGTCCGTGAGACCTATCTGCGGCTGCTGTCGCGTCCGCCAAGCCAGGACGAGACGAACGTTTTCGTCGATTACCTGCAGCCGACCTACGCCGACCGCCGAGTGCCTGGGATGTCGCTGGCAGACGTGGATCTGTCGAAGAAGACTGACAAGAGAGTTTCCTGGGCCAACCACATGTCGGAGGAATCGAATCTGATTCGGATGGAAGAAGAACGCAGCGTGCGGATGGGCGACGAGCCGACTGCGGCTCTGCGACCGGCCTTCCGTGAACGCTACGAAGATGTGGTTTGGACCCTGGCGAACTCGCCGGAGTTCAAGATCATTCCGTAGGCCGACACGAGGATCATGCCATGACGAGTTGGAAGGGCACGCGACGGGATCTGCTGAAGACAACGGCGGCGGCCGGTGTCGGCATGGGGCTGGGGGCCGGCGCGGCAGTTGCGGGCGCGGGCCGAGTCGGTGAGGGGCCTCGCGGCAAGGCCGATGCCTGCATCATGATCTGGCTTGGCGGCGGGGCCGGGCATATCGACACCTTTGATCCGAAACGCCGGGGTGACGCCGAGCGGAATGTAGCGGGGTCCTACTACGATTCGATTCCGACCGCCGTGAAGGGCGTGCGTGTTGCCGAACACCTGCCGAGAACGGCGAAGCTGATGGACCGTTGCGCCATCCTGCGGACGGTCAGCCACGATCTGGTCGGCCCGCATGGCGCGGCGTCCAACTTGATGCACACCGGCCGCAAGCCGAGTGGAACGCTGCAGTATCCATCGATCGGCTCAGTGGTTTCGCACGAACTCGGTACGAAATCGGACGATGTGCCGGCTTACGTGGTGATGGGATATCCCAACATCATGCGCGACCCGGGCTTTCTGGGGGCGCGGCACGGATACGTCTACCTGACGCAGACCGAGACCGGCCCGGGCGGGTTGACTCGGGCACCGGATGTTGACCGCGCCCGGCAACAGCGGCGCGAGATGCTGTTGGGCACGCTGCGAAACCCGGTGAAGCCTGTATCGATGATAGCCGTGAAGCTTTGGCGGATGTCTGGAAAGGGCCCACAAATTTCCAGATCGATTGCCGGGCTACCTGACTTGTGAAGGGAACCAGTGATCGGCGGCATCGGACGTGTAGCTCACCCT
>JAKZVK010000812.1:0-4168 GCA_047516085.1 Bryobacterales bacterium | reverse complement strand
TCGGGAACGGTGGTTTCGAGCGGATCAACAACGGACTTCCCGACGGCGGTGCGGTGTTGGCCGCCCGGATCGCCTTCGATCCGAACGAGGCAGGCACCGTCTACACGGCCACCAGCGCGGGAGTGTTCAAGAGCACAAACCTCGGAGATTCCTGGGCCGCCGCCAATGAAGGCCTGCAAGGTCTGGCCACGAATAAGCTGGTGGCGGACCCGTGGAAGGCGGGTGTTCTCTACGCCGGCACGGCGGGCGGCGGCGTCTTCAAGACCGAGAATGGGGGTGCCCAGTGGACGCCGACCCGCAGCTTCGTCACCACCGATCCGGTGCTGACGGCGGCCGGCATCGTCGGCTCGCCCGATTTCCAAGGCGGCGGGGTGTCAGCAGGCGAGATCGTCACCTTCTTTGCCTTGAACGTCGGCCCCGAGGTCGGCGTGTTAGCGGACTTCGACCCCAAGACGGGCAAGCTGCCGACCGAGCTAGCGGGTGTCCGGGTCTTCTTCAATGGCGTGTTGGCCGCGATCTTCTTCGTGCGTGACGGGCAGATCAACTGCCAGGTGCCTTACGAGATGGCGGGCCTCGAAACCGTAGAGGTGCGGGTCGAAGTCAACGGCGTGACCAGCAACGCGGTGACGGTGCGCATCCTCGACTCGCACCCGGGCATCTTCAACGCAATTCTCAACCAGAATCTGTCGCTGAACACCGACACCAACCCCGAGGCCGCGGGCAACTTCGTTGTGCTGTTCGTGACAGGCCAGGGCTTGATCGATCCTGTTCTCATGTCGGGCGAGGCGGCCCCTTTCGTGGAGCCCCTCCCCCGGCCAGCGCTCCCGGTGTCGGTCACAATCGACGGCCGTGAAGCTGTCAGCTTGCCGGTGATGGCGCCGGGCTTCGTGGGCCTGCTGCAGATCAATGTCCTGATCCCGCCCGACCTGCCCCCGGGGACGTATGAGGTGTTCGTCGAGATCGGCGGTCGCCGCAGCCAAGTGGCCGTGCTGGTGGTCGTGGGTTGAACCTTGGACCGGACAGAGTTGGGGCCTCGAGGGAAGCGCGCGGGTTCACACCCGCGCCTCTGTCCCGGCCTCTGAAATTTTCTGCCCTGCTTGGCAAGGATTTCATTCGGTAGGTGCTGAAGGTCACGGCTCGGTTGCTTCGCACTTCGCTTCAACGTACCGAGGTATCGTCGCGGTCGAGCGAACTCAGATACAGCAACGAGTTCTCACGGCGGCCCGAGGAGACCTTCATGAGGTCGTGAATCGACTGTAACAAGTCGCGCCGGCTGACCTGACCCAGCAGCTTGCCGCCTTTGATGACCGGCAAGCGTCGCGCCGAGGTCTGGCGGAAGTTTTGCGCCATGCCGAGCACATCCGTCCCTTCGCTGATCGTCGGGGCGGATGCATCCATGTACTGGGACACCTGCTCGCTCTCGGAGGCGCGACTAGCCTCGCCGAACCAGGACCGCCACAGATCCGGCCAACTCGACCGCGAAGCCGACAACGAGTACGCCACCCGCAGCACATCGCGGCGGCTGATCTGGCCCACGAGCTTCCCGTCGCGCAACACTGGCAGGCGCCGGTAGATGGTCTCGAGAAACATCTGCGTGAGAGCCAGCAGATCCTTGTCCTCATCGACGCTACGGCCGCGGTCGGGATCGAGGAACGCGCCCACAGTGCCTCCCGGCAGTTGCTGGTGCGCGGCGCTAAGCAGCACCGTCATGCTGGTGTTCTCGGAGAAGATTCCAAGAAACCGCCGCTCTTCGTCCACAACCGAGGCGCCCGAGATGCGCCGATCTAGCAGCAGGCCAATCGCCTCGAACGCATCCACCGCAGGGGTAAACGTCAACAACTGGGTGGACATCACATCGCGGGCACGGGGCAGTTGCGCACCCGGCCCGACGCCCGCGGCCCGAGCGGCGGCCATCAGGACGCCGAGACAACATCTCTCCGAGAAGATCCCTAGGTAAGTCCCGCTCCGATCAACCACCGGAGCGCCTGTGACGTTGTTCTTGAGTAGACGGGCCACGCCCTCGAAGACGTTAGCCTCCGGCGACAACGTCACCAGCCGGGTGACCATGATGTCTGCCGCGACCCTCGGTCGTTTCATCGGTTCACCTTTGGCCCCACGGGCGCATCAGAAACAGCCCCCTTAGCAGGATAGCGCTCCCCGTTGGGGAAGTGCGCGGCCGGTTTTCCTGCCCATTATTCCTAATCGGTGCTTCCGGGGTGGCAAGCCAGGGTGTTCTAACCACGCCGAGTGTCGATCCGGGTTGGGCAAGCCGCCCGCCGGCTCCCCCCTTACCGGTCTCAGGCACGGATTCAAGGCGTTTCAAGGGGGTGGAGCACGACAGGTGCTGTGGTACTCTGACAGGAGTTCGCTGTCGATGAACCCTGGAAAGAGGGCCCACATGACGATGAAACGGCGTGAATTCTTGAGCAGCTTGGCGGCTGGCGGAGCGATAGCGGCCACGCGTGGGCGCCTATCGGCTGCGCCCACGCGGCGCTATGCGAACGACGTGGTCGAGCTGGGTCCCGACAAGGTCAAACTGTCGCGCTTGGCGATGGGGACGGGCACCAGCGGCTTCGGCGGTGCGTCGAACCAGACGCGGCAACTGGGCGTCAAGGGCATCGCGGATCTGTTTTGGTTCGGCTACGACAACGGCGTAACATTCTGGGATTCGGCCGACCAGTACGGTAGCCATCCGCACGTGAAGGCGGCTCTCGAAAACGTCCCGCGGGAGAAGGTCGCCATCATGACCAAGACCCACGCCAAGACCTATGACGAGATGCGCAAGGACTTGGACCGCTACCGGCGCGAGATCGGCACGGACTACCTCGACATCGTGCTGCTACATGCCGTCCGCGAAGCCGACTGGCCCGAGCAGCGCAAGGGCGCGATGGAGTATCTCTCGGAGATGCGCGAAAAGGGCGTGGTCAAGACGCACGGGCTTTCGTGCCATTCGCTGGTGGCGCTGCAGCGCGCCGCCAAGACGTCTTGGGTGCACGTGGATCTGGCTCGCGTCAACCCGATGGGCCTCTACATGGATGCCGACGCCGCCACCGTGATCGAAACGCTGCAGGAGATGAAGAGGAACGGCAAAGGCGTGATCGGCATGAAGATCCTTGGTCAGGGCGACATGCGGCACCGAGTGGACGAGATGTTGGCCCACGCGCTGGCGCTCGACTGCGTGGACTGCTTCACGATCGGCGCCGAGAACCGTGGGGAGTTGAGTGACCTGGTGCGGCGGATTCCGGATGCGTCGCAACGCGGGTGGCCGCGCAGCTAGCGCCGAGGTGGGTCACAAACGTAGGGGCACGGCATGCCGTGCCCACCTTGGCAGGAGTGTTGGGCCGACATGTGGCGTAAGGCTCCAGCCTTGCCGAGAGCCGATTCCTCGGTTCTCAGGTCCTCGGGCCATAGCCGATGCTCGGTCGCTTGACGTCCTGAGTCCCGAAGAATCGAGACTCGGCAAGGCTGGAGCCTTACGCTACACCAGCACCGACTTGCCGGTTTGAGCCCGTAGATTCCGATGGCTTGGCTAGCCCTGTAGTAGAGCCCTGGAACCCCGTGTCGCTTGACAAGAGTTTGCTTTCCGCTAAGGATATCCCCGCGCGCGAGCGGTTGATCTTTGCGCTCGACGTGCCCGGCCCCGACGAGGCGCGCCGCCTGGCGGATCAACTCGGCGACAGCGTTGAGTTCTACAAGCTGGGCCTCGAACTCTTCATGGCGGGCGGTTACTTCGAACTGGTCGACGAATTGGCCGCGGCGAGCAAGAAGATCTTCGTCGATTTGAAATTCTTCGATGTGCCGCAGACGGTCAAGTCGGCGGTCAGGCAACTCAACGGCCGCGGCGCAACGTTCACCACCGTCCACGGAAACGAAAACATCCTCGAAGCCGCCTGCTCCGTGAAGGAAGACGTCAAGGTGCTGGCCGTGACGGTGTTGACCAGCTTGGACGAGGGCGACCTGCGGGACCTCGGTTTTCGATGCACGCCAAAAGAGTTGGTTCTGTCGCGTGCAAGACGCGCCCTGAAGGTCGGCTGCGACGGCGTCATCTCTTCGGGGCTTGAAGCGCCCGAGTTACGCAAGGAGTTGGGCGCGAACTTTTTGGTGGTCACGCCCGGGATTCGTCCCGTGGCCAACGTCGACGACCAAAAGCGCACGGTCAACGTGGAGC
>JAKZVK010000811.1:0-3325 GCA_047516085.1 Bryobacterales bacterium | reverse complement strand
AGCCGGTTCTGATCGTCGACCAAGATTGGGAGCACCGGCGGCTTTTCTATCCGACCGTGGTCAAAGCCGATGGGCTGTACCTGATGTGGTACGCCAGCTATTGGACCGAGCAGCCCGGCGCAGACACGACCGCCATCGGCTTTGCGGTCAGCACCGATGGAGTTCAGTGGCGGAAGAGCCCGCACAACCCCGTGCTGCGCCCGGACCCGTCGCTGCCATGGGAGTCGCACTACAACAGCAGCCAGTCGGTCATTCGCCTGCCTGACGGCACGTGGCGCATGTGGTACGCCTCGCGCAAGGCGCCGCCCTATGTGAACAAGTACTTCGCCATTTGCACCGCTACGTGGCCCGGCCCGTAATCGGTGCGTGGGCGCGGCAGCAGGTTGTGTCGTAGGGCTCCCATGGCGCGACGCGATGGTTAGCGCAGTGGCCGCCCGACCCGCCACAACCGAGCCGCGGATGGCAATCCGCGGTTCCCTCTGGGCGCAACCCGGCGCATGCAACCACGAATCCAAGCCCCGATACGTGGTGTTTGAGACTCCTGGTGCTTCGGCAAAGAGTTCGCGGTGCCTGCCGAACCCAGCGGATTTACCCGTGACTTGCGTTCCGGGCTCGGTTTCTCGGGTTCACGCGGATTCGCACCCAGAACGCCGGCGATGATGCGCAACCTGATGCATCCAGCCACGGTTCCCATCGCCGGCAGCCCACCCGGCCAGGGCATAGTCGACTCCGCAACCCGGATCGCTATCATGGAATCGTGTCGTTGTTTCTGATGTCGCTCGCAGTCCGGCCCGCGATTCGTTGCCTCCTTGCCACGGTCTTGCTGTATCTTACCGCCTGCACTTCACCTGAAACGCAAACCTCCATGCCTACACTGCCGAACGTCCGCAAAGACGCGCACTCCTATGCCAATCCCGAACAGGTCCAGGTAACGCGGGTCGAGTTGGACCTCGACGTTCAATTCATCGAGAAGTCGCTGCAAGGTTCGGCAACCCTGACGCTGCGAAAGACCGACCCGGCCGCCGGTGAGCTGGTCCTCGACACGCGCGGCCTGGCTATCGAACGCGCCGAGGCCGGGGACGAATCCGGCACCTTCGAGCCTGCCGACTTCAGGTTGGGCAAGAGCGATCCCGTCCTGGGAGCGCCGCTGACCGTTTCGCTCAGCGGAAACACCGCGCGAGTGAGGATCTTCTACGCCACGCAGCCCGACGCGTCGGGCTTGCAATGGCTCGAACCGTCGCAGACCGCGGGCGGCAAGCATCCTTTTCTCTACACGCAGTCCCAAGCCATTCACGCGCGAAGCTGGATACCGCTGCAAGACACCCCGGGCGTTCGTGTCACGTACGCGGCCACGATCCGCACGCCGAAAGACCTGCTTGCCGTCATGAGCGCCGAAATGGAAGCCAGTAGCGCCGCCGAGGCGCCTACACCCGGCGCGTACCACTTCCAGATGCCGCAGCCGATCCCGTCGTACTTGATTGCGCTAGCCGTTGGAGACTTGGTATTCGAGCCGATGAGCGAGCGCACCGGCGTCTACGCCGAGCCCTCGGTGGTGGAGAAAGCCGCCCGCGAATTCGAAGATACCGAAGATATGATGCAGGCGGTCGAGAAGCTCTACGGGCCTTATCAGTGGCAGCGCTACGACATTCTCGTGCTGCCGCCCAGCTTTCCCTTTGGGGGCATGGAGAACCCACGCCTCACCTTCGCGACCCCCACCATCCTCGCCGGCGACAAGAGCCTGGTGTCGCTCGTGGCCCACGAGTTGGCGCATTCGTGGTCGGGCAATCTCGTCACCAACGCGACGTGGCGCGACTTCTGGTTGAACGAGGGATTCACGGTCTACCTCGAGCAGAGGATTCAAGAGCGCGTCTTCGGCCGCGAGCGTAGCGAGATGGAGGGTGCGCTGGAGGTCCACGAATTGGAGGCGGAACTCAAGGGACTCGAGCCGCGAGATCAGCTCCTCTATGTGGACCTCGACGGCCGCGATCCCGACGACGGCTTCACCGCGGTTCCCTACATCAAGGGGATGCTGTTCCTGCGCTCGCTCGAGGCAGCCGTCGGCCGCGACCGCTTTGACACTTTTCTACGCAGTTACTTCGACCACTTCTCCTTCCAGAGCGTCACGACGGCCGACTTCCTCGAATACCTCGATCAGTATTTGTTGCAATCCAACCCGCACCTCGCGGACCAAGTGCCCGTCGAGGAATGGCTTCTCACTCCAGGCCTCCACGAGGGCGCGGCGCGTCCCGAGTCGGATCTTCTCGACGGCGTCGAGCGCCAGGTGCAGCGGTGGACGGCCGGTGAAGTCGCCGCCGAGGACCTACCCACCGCGGACTGGTCCACACAGGAGTGGCTTCACTTCCTGCGTTCGCTCGGCGACACGGTTGAACCCGCGAAGATCGCTGAACTCGACGCGGCCTTCTCACTGACCGCAACGGGGAACTCCGAGATCATTCACCAGTGGCTCCTGATGGCGGTGCGCGGCGGTTACGAACCGGCCTATCCGCGGCTGGAAGAGTTTCTCATCTCGGTGGGTCGCCGCAAGTTCCTCAAGCCGCTCTACACCGAACTTGCGAAGACCGAGGACGGCAAGCGGCGCGTGCTAGCGATCTACAAGAAAGCTCGGCCCCACTACCACCCCATCGCCGTGGCCACGATCGACGAGGTCCTTGCAGCACAAAACTGAATCCTCCAGCCGAGTTAAGACCAACTTGGTTCGGTAACAGTGCTTACCGCGAACCTTTTGAAGACAACCCCTGTACCCCGACCTACCCCCTTTACTTTCTCGCTGCGCGGTTCACAATAGAACCATGTTCCTGCGAGCGAAGACCCGCCGCAAGGACGGCAAACCACACCGCTACTGGAGCGTCGTCGAGAACCGTCGCGTGCGCGGCGGCCGCGTCGTCCAACGCCAGCTGTTGCACCTCGGCGAACTCAACGACCGCCAACGCGCCGGTTGGGTCCGCACCATCGAAACGCTGGCCACCGGCCACCAGCCGGCTCGACAACTCGCCCTGTTTGCCGACGACCGCAACCCACTGCCCGCACTGAGCTGCGAAACCGTCCGCGTTCGCGTAGCCGAGATGCAACTGCGCCGGCCGCGGCAGTTCGGCGCCTGCTGGCTGGCGCTGCATCTTTGGGAACGGCTGAGGCTGGACGCCTTCTGGCAGCCGCGGCTGCCGCACAGCCGCAAGGGAACCGATTGGCGAAACGTTTTGAAAGCGTTGGTCGCTTAGCGCCTGATCGATCCCGGCAGCGAGTTTCGTTTGCATCGCGAGTGGTACCTGCGCAGCGCCTTGGCCGATCGGCTCGGCGAGGACTTCGC
>JAKZVK010000810.1:0-3196 GCA_047516085.1 Bryobacterales bacterium | reverse complement strand
ACACCGAAAACGCCCCCGTCGATCCCCCTGCCGTTCGAGACAACCGCGGTTAACCTTTCGGTCGCCGTGATCCAGTCCTGTGGCTGGCCAGTGGACCGCGCCGCCGGCGCGCCATGTTCTCCATGCCGAACCGCGCCCGCTTCTCGTCCAAGCCGATCGGGTCGAACGGTCCGCCGTACCAGCGGACCATGTCCCGGTGTTGCTCGTGCGCCGAATCGAGGACCGCCTCCAGAAAGTCCATGAAACCGTCCGGGCCGCCGACATCCTCCGGGGGACAGCGCCTGGCCCCGTCCACGAACGCCGGATACTCCATGTCCGGGTCGCCGTCGCGTACCTCCTCGACGATCACGTCATGGCGCCAACTGTCGCCGTAGTCGTAGGTGTAGACGAACCACTCCACTCCGCGCGCGATCACCGTGCCCAGCTGCAGGCCCTTCGCCTTGTAGACCGGCGGTTCGTCGTCAAACTCGCGGAAAGACGGATCGCCATAGCAACGGCCGTCGATGTCGAATTCCCAGAGGTGCGAGAAGGTCCAGCCCATGGTCATCTGGATCGCCTCGTGCAAGGCCTCCAGCGTCGTCGACAAGGGCATGTCGATGCGCCGCCAGATCTTCGGCTCCAGCTCCTGCAGCTCGATGCGCAGCCGCGCGATCCGCTCGCTCACCGCCCCATTCCGTCGGTCTTCCCTTCTCCCGACACGGCTTAGGTCCGGGATCGGCCACCGTCAACCGACCCATCTCGGGACGGGCATCCAGCGGCCGGAATCCACCCGTCGATCTCGGAGGTCGAAGCGTTTATGCTTGTTGTGTCGGAGTCGGCGATCCGGTCCGACGAGGGCCGGCCTAACCCGCTACAATTCCGCGATTCATCACTCCATCCACAGAAATGGACTCGGGCGCCCGTCATCGTGCCGTAAGCGCCCGGATTCAAACTCCAGACCACGGCTGTCTCCCCGTGACCTCGTCATCGGATTTTGGAGCTTCGCCGGCGACCTAACTGTCGCGGTCCCTGAACTGCCGATATGAACAGCTCACGATATATGCCACAGCTTTGCGCCCCGGGCCCTGGCCCTGGGCGAAAGCCTTCCGATGATCGGCAAGCTGCTGGGCCATATCCGATTGTCGGGGTAACGTTTCACCTCGATGGCAACCAGGGTCGGCGCGTTCTTCGAGGTCGAGCCGACTATGTCGACCGTGCGCCGCGTGCCGGGCAACTGGACCTGCCGATCGAAACAGCACACGTCGGCCGTGCCATCGTTTCGCTGAAGCAGGCCCGCTTCCACGTTCTCTTCGTGCCCGACGTGCTCGCCGGCCTTCGGCATCAACGCGGGCAGTTCCGCTGTATAGGCGTCCGCGAAGCCGGCGTTGACGTCGAAGACCGCCTCGACCAGAGCTTCAACTTCGAGACCCACCGCATCCGCGGGCATGCAAGGATGAAGACCCGCGTCGGGCTGGCGCTGGCGGTGGTGATGGCTGCCCGGGCGAGATCGCGCGGCATGTCCAATTCTCTGTCGCCAGGTCGACCGACATATGGACGGTTAGCAAGGTCCAAATGAGCGCCGGCATGGCGTCTTGATTTGGTAGTCTTGGCAAGCGCGGGGAGCCGACGATGGGCTATGCATGGGCGGATCCCCGACCTCTGGTTCTGTCTTTCTGGCTTTCGGGATTGCAAGAAAGGCAGAATTCTGTATACTTGTGCAGGTTGGCGTGACCGTGGAGCAGTGGTCGACGCGCCAGGAGGATGGCTTTGGCCAGCAGGCGTATCGAAGGCAGTAGCGACAGCAGTGTGCCAAAGATCAGCAAAGAGTCGCTCAACTTCAAGGTCAGTCCCGAATTCAAAAAAGAGTTCAAAGGTTTTGCGGTGTCCGAGGGGATCAGCATGACCGATCTTCTCAAAGAAGGCTTCGCGCTCTCGAAAAAGAAGCGGCAGAAATGATCGCGCGACCTGCGCCGCCGCCGCCCGCCCTCCGAACGCAGACGTCGCGCCGGTGGCGCGCATGACACTGGACGTAGCAGACCGTCCTAGTTCCGAGGCCGACTGGCTGTTTGCCATTGGCGAAGGTCGTGCCTTCCCGAACGTCGATGGTCTGCTCGCCATCGAAGGCTATGATCCGCTAGGACGCGCGCCTGAGGAAGTCGACCTCATGGAGAAGGCCCGCGGCTACGGGGCACGCGCGGTATTCTTCGAAGCCGCTCGGCATGGCCGTGCTCCCGTAGCCCAAGCCTTTGTATTCGATACAAACGCCGCGATTGACGACAGTGACTTTGCCGAATTGCACAAGCGGCTTTGGAGTTGGGGAGGTGTGCCACTTGTCTTTCGTGCCGCTCCTGGTCGTATTCAGCTGTTCCGCTGCGCACATGAGCCGGACTTTGTCGGACATGATAGCGCCCCGGTTTGTAGACCGATCCGGACGCTCTCCATCGCCGCCGATATTGCGGCCGAAGACGTCTGGTGGAGTGCCGCGCGCATTCGGAATGGCACAATCTGGGACGACCCGGTTGCATGTAACCTCATGTTGTCGGCGCAGAGGTCGGCGCACCGCACGCTCGTTGAGCAAGTACGCGCGCTTGCTAAGCAGCTCACCGAAAGTCGCTTGCTCGAACCGCGACTGCGCCGTCGACTGCTGATCCTTGCACTGCTGATAGCCTATCTCGAAGAGCGGTCTGTTTTACTTCCCAGCGATTTCTCCAGCGCTCGCAAGGGCGCAACGCGATTCTTCGAGGTCTTGAGTGATGGCGCCGCTGTGGTGAAATTGTTGGAAGCGCTGGAAGAGCGTTTTGACGGCCACGTCTTCCGCTTGACCCACGCCGAGCGCACCGCTCTGCTCGATAGCGTCGAGCTGGCAAACTACGCGCGACTGGTTGAAGGTCGCGAGGATGCGACGGGCCAGCTTAGCCTGTGGCGTCTTTACTCGTTCCGAGACCTGCCGGTCGAGCTGATCAGCAATATCTATTTTTTTTTTAATGATACGGCGACCACCGAGATCTACACGCCGCCGGCGCTGGTTCGATTGATGATAGAGGAAGCCTTCAGCTGGGACCGGCTCGATGCACTAATGGCTGGTGACGACGTCATCCTCGACCCCGCATGCGGCTCAGGCGTTTTTCTCGTCGAAGCCTATAAGCGCCTGGTGCTGCACTGGCGGCTTCGCAACGAATGGTCCCGTCCGGGCATCGACGACCTGCGCCCCTTGCTG
>JAKZVK010000809.1:0-8885 GCA_047516085.1 Bryobacterales bacterium | reverse complement strand
AGCGCACGCCGCTTTCTTGCAACAGCCGCTGCAGCTTGCGCGCGCCCCAGCCGTAGCGTTGGCGCAGTTCGAGCACTTGCCGTTCCCGCTCCGGGGCGCTGCGGCGGGGCGAGGAATGCGGGCGGCGGCTCAACTCACCCTGGTGAGCGAGCGTGCCGCAGGCGAGGTAGCGATCCCGCCACTTGCGACCGGTCGGGCGCGAGATGCCAAACTCGCGGCACAACTCACTGCGCGACTCGGCGCCGCTGGCGGCGCGCACGACGAATTGCATTCTAGATTCTTTCATTTCCAGTTTCCGAAAGGGCATCGGGAGGACTCCTTCGTCCGGCCTTAGCCCACGGCTGGGTGGAAACCATGTCTCGTGTACAACTGGAAACGATGTCATGGAACTGAACACCGCTGTTCCGCCCAACCGGGGCGCCGACGTCTCGCTGTTACAATTGCCCTCGACCCCCTGGGCGCCGGCTGAGCTGCTCTGGACCGGCGCGTACGGGTGGAGCACGCTGCGCCGCACGTTTTGCGGGAGAGGAGTTTTTGCGGGAGAGGAGTGCCGGATGCGAGCGGTTGTCCAACGGGTGAGCCGGGCGGAGGTGACGGTAGATGGCGAGAGCGTCGGGGCCATTGGGCTGGGGCTTCTCGTGTTGTTGGGTGTCGAGAAGCAAGACGATCAGTCCGACGCAGCGTACCTGGTGAAGAAGACCGCGGGGCTGCGGATCTTCCAAGATGAGGCGGGGAAGATGAATGCCTCGGTGGTGGATGCCGGCGGCGCGGTGCTGATGGTTTCGCAGTTCACTCTGTTCGGCGACTGTCGCAGGGGCCGGCGGCCGAGTTTTGATCAGGCGGCGGCTCCGGAGAAGGCCGACGCCTTGTATCAGGCGTATGTGGAGGGACTGCGGGCTGAGGGCTTGCGGGTCGAAACCGGCGTGTTTCAGGCCATGATGCAGGTGGAGTTGACCAACGAAGGGCCCGTGACGATTCTGCTGGATTCGAAGAAAGTGTTTTGAGGCCAGCGGCCTGTCTCGAGCCTCGGATTGTGCAGTGGGTTGTTCTCTCGGATAGACGCCTCCGACGTAGTGAGCGATGGCTCAACGCAGGCTCACGCCCACGGCTCTGAGTGTTGGGTCGAGGCGGCGGTGGGCGTCGGGGCTGCTGTGCCGTTTGGAGGGGACCACGGGTTTCCACCCGCGGCTCTGAAGTTGTCGGTCGAGGCGCAATGCGGTCTTTCGGGGCTTCCGTACGGATTTAGGTCCTACATCGAGCCTTGCCTTGCGGCCAACCTTGCGGTAGCCTCAGGGAGGTATGTACTGCACGACCTGCCGTTTCCCGCTCGAGGAAGGTGATCATTTCTGCCCGCAGTGCGGCCGGGGCATGGAAGACGAGGGCCGCTGGGCCGAGCACGTGCCGCGTCGGTTGCGGCGTTCGGCGCACGACCGCCGGGTCGCCGGCGTGTGCGAAGGTGTCGCACGGCGCTACAACGTCGACGTCACGCTGGTGCGGCTCGGCTGGACGGGCGCCTCGCTGTTGCCCTTCATGCCGGGCCTGTTCGCGTACGTCATCTTGTGGGCGCTGTTGCCCTCGGACGACGCGATGCGCGAGTCCGCCGCCTGAGCCTCGTTGCGGGAGGAAGCACGTAGGCCGGCCGCCGAGTTTGGCGCCGCCGGCCGAAGCCGTTGGGCGTGTGTCCGCACGCCCAAGACCCCAGACCCGCAGCCGCCAATCCCGATGATTGAGACCTACGCCTACGCCCGTGTCGGCTTCCTCGGTAACCCGAGCGACGGCTATCACGGCAAGACCATTTCGTTCATCCTGCGGAATTTTCGGGCGCGGGTTCTGCTCTATCCGAGCGCCCGGCTCGAGATCAAGCCCTCAGCCGCCGACATCCCGCTGTGGGAGAACCTCGACGACCTGCGCCTGACGACGCAATGGCGCGGCTACTACGGTGGCATTCGGATCATCCAAGCGCTACTGATGCGCTTCTGCGATTACTGCGACGAGCAGGGCATCGCGCTTCCGAATCGTAACTTCACGATCGAGTACGAGTCGACGATTCCGCAGCGGCTGGGCCTCGGCGGGTCGAGCGCCATCATCACGGCCGCGCTGCGCGCGATGATCAAATACTTCGGGATTGCGATCCCCGAGCCGATTCAGGCCCGGCTGGCGCTCGAAACCGAAACGCAAGAGTTGGGTGTTTCGGCCGGTTTGCAGGACCGCGTGATTCAGGTGTACGAAGGGCTTGTCTACATGGACTTCGCCGAGCGCCTGATGAAGAAGCAAGGGTACGGCGAGTACGAGGCCCTCGATGCGTCGCTGCTGTCGAACATCTACGTCGCCTACCAAACGAGTTTGAGCGAAGGCACGGAGGTATTCCACAACGACATCCGGACTCGCTTCAACCGAGGCGAGACGAAGGTCGTCAATGCGATGAAGAAGTGGGCCGGCATCGCCGAGCAGGGCCGTCAGGCATTGCTCGATGGCGACCGAGACACGATCGGCCGACTCGTCGACGCCAACTTCGACTTGCGGGCCCGGGTGTACAAGATCAGCCGCGGCAATCGCGAGATGATCGACGCCGCCCGCAACGCCGGCGCGACGGCCAAGTTCGCGGGCTCGGGCGGAGCGATCGTCGGCACCTACCGCAACCGGCGGCAACTGCAAGCGCTGCATCGCGCGTTCGACAAAATCGGCGTCGCCGTGATCGAGCCCGACATCGCCGGGTAGAACAGGTCAGGTATAGCAGTGAAGCAGCCACCGGCTTAGGCGTCGCGGGCACGGCATGCTGTCAAGTACCCCTACATCGCGAAGCGCACTGAAGAAGCAGACTACAGCTTGGGAAGCCGGCCGGCGCGCCTTACGGATCAACTCCGAACAAGGGGCGGCGGATGTGCTTGAAGGTGAAGCGCGCCGGATTGACGTCGGCCGCGCCGCCGGAGTTGACTTCGACGATGCGGGCCGCAATGGGCTCGTAGGCTGCTCGCGGTGCGGTGGTCCCTTTCGCGACGAGGATCTTCTGGCGCTCCGGATACACCCCGTTGCTGATCAGTTGATGAAGGCTGTTGGGGCTCGTGGGACGGTTGGTCAGCAACAACAGGTTCGGCAGGTCGCGCGTCGAGCCTTCGGCCTCGATGACCGAGGTGTGCCCCATGCTCTTGTAGCGGCCACCGCCGTGGCGGACTTCGGTTTCGACATAGTTGCCGTCGTGCAGGGCTTTCACGCGGCCGACCACTCGTACGGGGTCGCCATGGATCTTGTCGGTCTTGCCGCCGACCATTTGGTCGAACTTGCCGCCGATGCCCGCGCTGAAGGCGGCCTTGTTGGCTTCGGGATCGGAGATGACCACGACCCACCCCTCGGCCTTCTGCCGAAGAAGCTCGCTGAGGATGAACGTCGCGTCGCCGGCTGAACCGCCACCGATGTTGTCGCCGGTGTCCATGAGCACGACGGGAAACTTGTCACTGGCGATCGCGTCTTTCACGGCCGTGGCCGCGTCGGGCACTCGGAAGACCAGTTGGTCTCGAATTGCCCACAGCATGTCGCTGAGGCGTTTGGCTTCGCGCTTGGCGAGCTCCGGATCGTTGTCCGTGACGACGATCACGCTGGGACCCATGGCCTTAACGTCCGACCACTGGTAGCCACCGGGGACGCTGACCGCGAGGATCTTCGGATTGCTACGTTCGAGGCGGCGGCTTTCATCGGTGATGGGCTTGTAGGGTGCGGCGAACGTGTTCTGGTAGACGATGTTGACGATCATGGGCGGCTTGGCGATCGCCTGCACGGGTTTGATCTCGCCGCGCACCATGCCGGCCATGATGGTGGCCGCCTGAATGCCTCGCTCTTTCGGGTCGAGGTGAGGGTTCTCTTTGTAGGTGATGAGGACGTCGGAGTACTCGACGATCTCTTCGGACACGTTGGCGTGGAAGTCGTGCGTGACGATGATCGGGAACTTCTCGCCCATCGCCTCGCGAACGCGCCGCGTGACCTCGGCGTCGCCATGGGGATAGCCGTCCACAACCATGGCTCCGTGCAGGGTAAGAATAACGCCGTCGAAAGGCGGGTTGGCCGTCTTGAGCTGGTTGACCAGCTTGTCGAGAACCAGGTTGAAGGATGCCTTCTCGACATACCCTAACGAGCCGGCGCCGGCCCGTAAAACGGGGTAGACATCGAGGCCCACTTTCCGCGCACCCTCGACGATGCCGCTGGTGGTTGTGCTGGCCTTTAAGTTTTCTGCGATCCACTGTTCGCGGCTCTCGGTCCGCTGACGCTCGCGCATCGGCCGGGCCTTGGGGTAGAGCGAGTTGGACTCGGCGCTTAGGCCGCCAACCGCGATACGGGGTTTCTTCACCTGGGCTGAAGCGGGTAAAATGGATGCAACAGCTAGAACAACGAGTAACTTAGTCATTTTTTCTCTCACCTCTTTATGGTATTCGGGATCAGAGTCAGCCTTAGAAATCCGCCACTTCTTCCATCGCCCTTTCAGGGCTCCCCGCGTAGGGGTTCGATACCCAGGGTTACGCCTGACGGCTTCACCCTGGGCTAACATCCTACGCCGCTTCGCGGCTTGCTGCGTGCGCATCGAGTGGCACTCTATCTGATCCTGCGAGTTTGCGCCCGATTTAGCGTGATCGAGTCCCGCAGCATCGCACCCCCCACTCGCGTTCCGGCTAACATCATGCGCCGCTTCGCGGCTTGCTGCGTGCGAATCGAGTGGCACTTTGCCTGACAGCCCGTGGTGAAAGCACGATTTCCTGTGACGCCCATTAGACACGACTACATGTTGCGGTCGGTCGAGCAGGCGGGCACGGCAGGCCGTGCCGCTACATTGCGATTCGCACGGTTTTGCGATTTTGCCACGGGCCGCTACGATCGCTGAAAGAAGGTGTCCTCCGGCGCACGATAGCGAATATGAAGCTCGGGTGTTTCTATGCGCTTTTTCCAGGCACGAGACTCGAACAACAGTGACAACGTACACGATGTGAGTAAGGTGCGTTCCACCGGATAACAAGGTTTACCCGTAACGAACAATTCTTCCATGCAATGGACCAGTCCGTCAAAGTGAGCGAGTCGACGGGCCTGCTCGCGGTTAGCAAAACCAAAATGTGTCGAGACGGGGTCCGGCCGGCCCTTCAGCTTGGCTGCAAACGTCCAGCCTCGGCTATGGCCGTTGAGCATGTAGGCCGCGGCACGGAGTCCATCTTCATACTCGAGCAAGAAGGCCGCCGGTTCCTTCACGTTGTCCTCGGGCCGCCCTTCCTTAACGGAACGATTGCGGCCGAATGCGGCCTCCAGCAGGGGGATGCTCCAACGCCCTTCGTCCGAGTCACGCCACTGCCAAACAGCGTCTCCCTCAATCCACTGTACGGACTTGATCCCTGTTTCGCCGCCGGCGCGTCGCTCAACCATGCATTGCAAAGACTCAAGAGTGTGGAAGCCGTAGGCGTCCAGACCGCCGTACCCAAGCACGACCGCGTTCTCCATCTCGGCCCCAAAGGGAATCTCCAATTCGGGCGAGCGGACGGTGACCGGAATAGAGGAACCCGCCATGAGAGGGAAGTTGAGTTCCTTCGACCAGCGGTACATCTCCTTCGCCTTCAACCACGAGTAAGAGAAGTGCTTGTCGCAGAAAACCGGTATGGTCTTGCCGGTACGGCGAAAGACCTCCACGATTCGCTCCATCAGCTCGTACCTCGGATAGAGGTGCTGGCGGCGTTCGTTCCAGGGATAGTCACCGTGTTCGCCGACGAAGCACACGGCATCCACCGCGAGGTCGTCGCCTCCCAACGTCATGGCGTCTTTGATCGTGGGGTAGATCGTGAAGCCGTGCTTTGCAGCCAGTCCCCGGCTGAGGTCGTTCTCGGGGACTTGATCGGTGTACATGGAGACGACTTGCGTGCGAGGCTCGGTCGCAACGCCATTGGGGAAGTAACCTTCCAGGAGCCGGCCGATAATGACGGCCGCGTGCGACTTGAGGCGCCGGTCGTCCGTGTACATCGTGACGATGGCCGCCACTTTTTTCTTGGAAGGCTGAGCTTGGGCCGTCGCGGCCGCCGCCGCACCCGCGGCCATGAACTGACGTCGGCTGATCGAAAATTGTTTTGTTGGCATTCGTTCCTCCCGTTCCCACGAAGCTTCGAACATCGGCCTAGCGATACGCAATGACCTCGATTTCGACGCGACAGTCCTTGAGTGGGATGCCTGACACGGCAACGGTGGTTCGCACCGGGGGTTCGGGTCCGAAGCGGCCGCGAAAGACTTTGTTCATCTCGTCGTAGTCGCGAAGGTCTTGAAGGTAGACGTTGCATTTGACAACCTTTTCCATCGAGGAACCTGCCAGGATGAGCCGTTCCTCGAGGCTCTTGAGGACGCGATCCGTCTGACCGCCCACGTCCAAGGGCTCGTTCACGCCCGTGCCCGAAAGGAAAATGAGGTTGCCTAGAGAGATGGCGGAGTTGTAGAGCGGCGTCGATTTCGGCTCTCGCCCGGGCCGGTGGTGAACCTCCTTGACCGGTCGGCTCTGCGCCGAAGCCGCGGTGACCGCGCCGGCTCCGGCAAGGGCGCCGCGGCTGGGCTTCGTGTGAGTCGAGTGGCATTTTCACCTAGGCCGATCAGCCTCTGTCCATTCCGTGGACTCGTCGTTTTTCCTGCGCCCCTCCAGGGCTTACGTATTATCATCGCCGGATACCCTCGGCTGAAGCCGAGGGCTATTTTCCGTCGGCCCCTCCGGGGCGAAAGGCTAACAACGCCGCTTCGCGGCTTGGCTCCGTGCGGGTCGAGGGGATGCGCTTGCCAAGAGGTCGTTGGGCCGGTGGAACTTTTTGGGCGGACGCGGCGGTCCGCCCCTACGAATGGCATTATCCATGCTCCGGTCAGCACAGATGAGAGTGGGCAAGCATGTTCCCTTCTACAGCTTCCGTCGTTATAGGCCCGACGCAAACGCATGGTCGCGCCGGCCGTTGAGGGCGGCTTGGATGCTCATGGTAAGCGACAGGGAGTCCGCCTTGCCGTGCAGCGTGTAGATCCTCTGGGTGAAGCGGTACGCCTCGCGGACGCGTCCGTAAAACGTCAGCCGGCGGGGCGCGAGTAGTGCCGCTACCTCGGGCAGATCGGCGTAGCGCAGCACGTTCAGCAAGACCGGGCCCTCGCGATGAGACTCCGGCGCGTCGATCAGCATCACTTGATCGACTCGCTCATCCAGCAGCGCGGCATAGAGACCCAACACGCCCGATGTGCCGATGCCAAGCGTTGCAATCGGGCCGGAGACCTTGCTCCGGAGGGCTTCCACCCCGCGCAGCACGTCCCAGGTGCGCATCGAGTCGACCGTGCGGCCCGTGTGCATGGCGTTGCGTAACGTGTCTTTGTGGAACTTCTTGTCCCAGGCGACCTCGCCGACGCCGCGCGGATAGAGCACCATTAACGAGTTCTTGTCCGAGCGCCACACCTGCCGCAGCGTGTCGCGGATCGCCAAAACGTCTTCGCCGTCGGAGGCGACGTAGAGGAGGGACGGTGTTCCCTCGACCTTGGACGCACGAAACAGCGCTTGCACCGTGATACCCGGCCCCGTGAGACCCGGCTCTGGGTCGAACTCGAGCGAGTCGAACCCGTCGGCGGCCTCGCGGGTTCCCGCGCGCAACTCGATCGCTTGCGGCTTGGCGGGGAAGGCTCGGAACACTTTCTCGCGTAGCGTCGAGAGTAGGCTTGCGCGGCGCTGGTCCCACTCGGCCTTGGTCGCGTACGTCGCCAGAGGCGGTCCGGCGGTCAACGTTTCGTGCACGCGGAAGTTCTGCGCGTTGGCCGGCGGCTTGCCGGCGAACACAGCGAGGTCTTCACCCGGCAGGTCGGAGTAGTCGAGGTCGAGCTTTCGCTCGGGGATTTCTTTGAGCCAACGGTCGAACCAGTGCAGGGCTTCGCCACGCAGAAGGTCGGAGTCTTTGTGTCCGGTGTCGACGACGAGATTCTGGAACTTGTCTTCCGCGCCGTAGGAAGCGTAGAGCTTGCGAATGCGTTGCTCGAATTCTTCATAGCCGGGGATCGGGAACAGCCGGTCCTGCTTGCCGTGCATCATGTAGAGCGGCCGCGGTGCGATGAGCGCGCCCTGATGCAGCATGTCGTGCAGGTACGTGTTGATGGTGAACATGCAGTCGCAGTGACGCCGCTGGGTGTTATCGGCGACGTTCGCCGCATAGGTGCTGATGCCCATCACGGGGGCCACGACCTTGATGCGCGGCTCCACCGAGGCCGAAAACCAGCTCATGGCCTCCCCGCCCGAGCGGCCCGTGATGCCGAAGCGGTCTTTGTCGACCTCGGGCCGTGTTTCGAGATAGTCGAGCGCGCGAATCACGTTCCACACCTCGACACCCGCCGGCGTGTAGCCACGCGAATACCAGTCGTACATCTCGTTGTTGAGAATGCCGTGGTGCAGCGCGAAGGTCTCGGCGACCTGGATGGAATCGATGATCAGCGAAACGTAGCCGTGCTTGGCGAACGTGATCCCGTGGCGTTGGTACATTGTCTTGTTGCCGTGCGGGGAGAAGGCATGCCCGCAGACATAGACGACGGCCGGCAGCGGGCCCTCGCGCTGCTTGGGAATGTAGAGGTTGGCGGTCGCGTAGACGTTCGGGAGGCTCTCGAAGGCGATCTTCTCGATGGTGTAGCCGGGCTTGTCGATCGTCCCGGTGATTTGGACGTTGAGGGGTGTCCGCGGCGGTAGCGGGTCTAGGCCCAGCATGTGGAGCATCTCACGCCGGCGGGCCTCGCGCGCCGGTTCCCAGGATTGTTTTGATTCGAGCTCGGTGGCGGCCGCGTCGGTGATTTGCCGCGCCTCGTGAATCAGGTATTGGGTGACCTGCTTCTGCGACGCCAGCATGCGCTGGTAGGGATCAGGGGGTTGCTGG
>JAKZVK010000808.1:0-3588 GCA_047516085.1 Bryobacterales bacterium | reverse complement strand
CGGATAGCAGGTCGTCTCCCGATTCCAGCCCTCCTGGCTCATGTCGGACGCCCAATTTGATCCGATGCCTCCGCCGAGGTACCACTCGGAACGCGACGGCCCCTGAGCCGCGACGCCGACGATGGGACAAAGGATCAGGATTCCACCGACGGCGGATGTGATGAACGATGTAAAACGCATGGAGATCTCCTACTCGGACTGCCCCGTGTCCGGGACATGCCACTGCTGATCGTTTCTCGTTGCCTTGAGTAGCTCAACTATTGTGTGAACCCCAAGCGCCGTCTGGAACGGTGACGCGAACGACGAGGTCCTCCGCAGTTTGCTGGCGTTCAACGGTGGCGGGCCGTGAGCAACCGCCGGAGTTAGAACCTGACGTAGAACCCCATCATTGATGCAATGGTCGTCACCCCGTCGTTGGTTCCGTAGTCGATGCTGGCCGCTAGTCCGTAACGCCCGCCCAGCGTCACGCCTGCTCCTACTGTGGGGGTGGTCAGCGTTGTGCTCTTCAGGTAAGCGCGAATGACGCCAAGTCGCAGCGCTACTGCGAGGTTGCGCATCGAGACGGCGCGTACCGCACCGCCAAGCTGCAGCGACGGTACCACGTAGTCGGTCAACTTCTGGTCTGACCCGTAGTCCCGGTTGTACCGGGCATAGACGGAAACGGGAAACGCTGCCGCGACGGGCACCGAGCCGCCGATGCTGAATCCCGGGTAGCTGTTTGCGCCGATGCCTTCGACATCGACCGTCGCATCAAAGAAACCGAAGCGCATCTCCTGGGCCAACACCGTCGATGGGGAGAGTGCTGCCAGCAGGCCCAGGAGGAGCGCGATCACAATGTGTCCAGCCATACGACAATTGTCTCCGTCACCGACTGCAAGTGCTACAGTTCTTGGGGCTCGGGCGGCGGCCTTTGATTTCGTCACGACTCTGATGGGTTGTGTTCCGTTTGCTGCGAGGTTTCATGTTCCCGTTTCCTTTCTCATTCGGAAGGCGGCCCGGTTCCTCGCAGAACTCCGGTGCGCTAATCTACCGGCCATGACGGCTGAAGCCAGCCAGCGTTGCGGCAATGCGGTCGATCGCCGCCTCGGCGTCTCGGCCGGAGCCCTCGAAGTTGTTCACGATGACGGCGAACGCCAGCGCTTCGCCGTCCCCCGTCCGCACATAGCCCGCCAGCGAACGGATGTTAGACATCGAGCCAGTCTTTGCCGCCAGGTTGTTTTCGGCCGGTGTACCCGCCAGGCGAGTTGCGAGGGTCCCATCGCGGCCGGCCACCGGCAGCGCCTGCATCCACGGGGAAGTCCGCCCTGGATCATAGAAGCGGTTCAGGATGGTGACTAGCGCCCGCGCGGTCACGGTGTTGCGCCGCGACAGCCCCGACCCGTCCACGATCTGATGGTCTCCACCGGCGATCCCCCACTCGGCGAGCCGGTCGCGGACCGCAACGAGGGCCGGCGCGGTGGCCCGAGGCCCCGCCGTCCCGGTCGTCAGCCACAGGACGGTCTCGGCGTAGAGGTTCCGGCTGTACTTCAGCATCGGCACGGCGATCGCCGACAGGGGCGGAGAACGGTGCGTATGAATAACGGCTGTTGGCCCGTTCGCCAAGCCACCGGCCAGATCATCAATGTCTACCGGCGCGCCATCGACGGCGATACCCGCTTCGACGAGACGATGCCGGAGCATGGAGGCGAACCATAGCGTCGGGTTGCCCGTTGATACGCCGAAGGTCGCTGGTGGGCCGTCGGCCGGCAGCGCGCCGAAGATCCGAAGTCCGAGGTCGCCGGGCTGGAGGATGGGCCGGAGTGTGGCCATTGAGCCCGGCACGCCCGTATCGACGTCGTTCGCGATTGTCGGCGACGGAAGGCCTCCGGGGACAGTCAGCACCGCCGGCATCCCGCCTTGCGTCCCAGGGGTGAGCGTGATGGCCGCCGCGTTCTCTCCGAAGTTGAGCGCCCCGGGCAGTGCGCCGTACGGGTAGCCGAGATCGTCCCACGCCCAAGCCAACAGCGGCAGCGGTTCCTGGGCGCCATCGTCGTCCCCGACAATCCGTCCCGATACGCGGGTGATGCCGCGGGCGCGCACGGCCTCGATCCAGGCGGACAAACCCTCTCCTCCCGGTCCCCCGATCGTCGGGTCGCCGGTTCCTCGCGCCACGAGGTCGCCGGCGAGGACACCGTCAACGACCGGGCCTCGGGCCGTGAGCGTGGTATCGAACGCGTAGTCCAACCCAACTGCCTCCATGGCGACTCCCAGCGTGACAAGCTTCAGGACCGAGGCGGGAACGAGTAACGCGTCGGCATTCAACTCCACGATCGTCTCGTCGCGGTCCAGAGACTGGATCGCGATGCCCCAGGTGGCACGTTCGACACCCGTCGACCGCATGGCACCGTGGATCGCCGCGATGAGCTGCTGGGTAGGGCCGACTGGAGGCGGGACGACGGGGGCGGGCCTAGCACGCGCGCAACCGGTCGCGAGAGCGATCAGGCCGATCGTCAGGACCGTCAGCGCTCGACGCCGCAATGCGCTGATCTCTCGCCGCTCCAAGGAACCGGGACGGCCTTCGGTTCCTGCCACGCGTCTTGGAGGCGCTTTCCTCAAACAATATCCCGGATGGTCTCGACCAGATCGGGACCGTCGTCGCCGACGTCCGACCGTTGCTGCACATCATACAACTGTTCGAGTTGACAGCTGCTTCCGGGTCAGCTCACGGCCCGCAGTTCTCGTAGTCCGCGGCCATGCATGCGCGCGCCAGTTCAGTCGCGCGTCTGATCTGAGCACGGGTCATTTCACGTTCAAGATTGGCCCGTGACTCCTCGGGTCCAACGCCAGCTATACTGACCCTTCCATTGGCGCTGGCGGTGTTGAACCACATGTACGCGAGCACGTCGTCCTCGATGACGCCTAAGCCGTTGTCATACATGGCTCCCAGATCGACCTGCGCACGCGCGTCCCCCTGCTCCGCCACGATGCGGAACCACTGCATTGCTTCACGGTCATCATCCACAGCGGCCTCGCCATCGTCGTACGTGCGCCCTGTGGGGTTCTGGTGCAGATAGCGAAGGGACTTGGCGATAATGGGATATGGCGCATCGGAAAACTGAACGGAATCCTCTATTTGCCGGACGTTGGTTCGAAGACGACATCATTCTCCTCTGCCTGCGCTGGTATTTTCGCTTCAAACTGAGTTACCGAGACTTGGTCGCGATTTTAGGTGAGCGGGGTTTATCGATTTCGCACACCACGATCTTGCGTTGGGTCGTTCGCTATGCCGCAACCTGCGAGAAGCGTTGGAGCCGATTCGAGCGACCGGTGGGTGGGAGTTGGCGGGTTGATGAAACATTCATCAAGGTGCGAGGCCAGTGGATGTATCTGTACCGCGCCGTGGATGGACAAGGCAACACCGTGGAGTTCTATCTGAGTCGAACACGCGGCATTGCGGCGGCGAAGGCATTCTTTCGCAAGGCACTGAAGCATCATCAGGAGCCTCATAGCATCACTCTGGATGGCCACCGGCCGAGCCATAGCGCCCTGCGGCGCATGGGAATGAACGGTGAATTCAACTTCCGGGGGCGGAACCCGGTGAAGATTCGT
>JAKZVK010000807.1:0-5138 GCA_047516085.1 Bryobacterales bacterium | reverse complement strand
GCGGGTTCACACCCGCGCCTCTGTCGCGGCCTCTGAAATTTTCTGCCCTGCTTGGCAAGGATTTCATTCGCTAGGTACTCAGTCCGACGACTTGCGTCGTGGGCTACTTTCCATCGCCCCGTGCTGTGTACCGGGGCTTGGATTCGTGGTTGGATGCACGGGTTGCGCCCAGGGGGAGCCGCGGGTTTCCACCCGCGGCTCGGTTGTGTCGTTGGATGCCTCAACTTGCACGATGAGTTGCCGCGAGGCTGCCAGCGGTGTCAACCGTGGACTCCCCGATTTTTTGACAGGCCGTCACGGTCACTGCTCGGTTTTGGTGCGCTGGTTCGCGGCCGGCGCTGGGCCCGCCTGCACCGAATTGCATCTCGCGCGAATGTACGATTCATCACACTGGACTATGTCCCGCCGCTAAACAAATTCCACCCCTCGTGCGTCAAAGAACAGTGACAAGACACACGGCGGCCGCCGCGTCAATTACCCAAAGGAGATCCACACTATGCGATCACTATGGATTGGTGCGGCTGCGGCCGTAATCCTAACCGTCGGCTGGCACGCTTTCGACCCCGACACCGCTCACGGTGACAGCGTCCCGCCGAAGTCAACCACGGAACAGCAACCCGAACCACCCAAGAAACCTGAACAGGCCGCTCGCTCACCCGAGCAGGCGACGAAGATCGGTATCAACTGGCTCGTCTCCGTGCAAGGCCAAAACGGCGGCTGGGGACAGGACGGCGGCGAGACGTCGTTCGTCCGTGACGGCGAAAATCTCGAAACCAACGGCAACGACGTCGCCAACACTGCCGTCGCTACGCTGGCCCTGTTGCGCGCCGGTCACACCCCAACCAGCGGCAAACACAGCAAGGCGATCAACGAAGCGGTCGACTTCATCTTGGGACACGTCGAGAAGAGTCCCGATGAAGGTCTGGCCGTGACCGCTGTCACTGGTACGCAGATCCAACGTAAGCTCGGCCCCAACATCGATACCTTTCTGACCTCGATGCTGCTGACCGAACTGGACGGCAAGATGGTCAATGCCAAGTCGAACGAACGCGTGCGGGTGGCGCTCGAGAAATGCGTCCGCAAGATCGAAGGCCACCAGCAAGAGGACGGCAGTTGGAACCTCAGTGGCGGATGGGCGCCGATTCTGGGCACGTCGATGGCATCCCGCAGCCTGTTTGCGGCGAAGCAGAAGGGCGTTGACGTGAGCGACAAGGTGCTGGCCAGGGTCGACGAATACACCAAGGCGTCGGCCGAAGCGCTGCCGGCAGCCACCGGGCCGGGGCGTACCGCCGGTGACATTCTCAGCTCGGCGGGCATCGCGGGCGGACGGGTAGCTACTGGCCGTCCCGTGGATGCCTCGTCGGCCGGGGTCGCGCTCTACAAAGGCGCACAGGTCATCGAGCAACTCAGCCGCACCGAGGCCGACCGTGAACGGAACGCCCAGGAGATCGCGGCCGTTACCAAGGACTTATCGAGTGACGGCTTCGTACGCGGCTTCGGGTCGATGGGCGGCGAGGAGTTCTTCTCGTACCTCAACATCAGCGACAGTCTGCGCCGCACCGGCGGCAAGGATTGGGAGAAGTGGAACAGCGACATCAAGACCCAGCTCGCGCGGCTGCAGAACCATGACGGCTCGTGGGCCGGTCATCACTGCATCACCGGGCGTGTCGCAGTGACCAGCGCCGCGGTCATGACCATCCTGGCCGATAAGGCGCCGAAGGACGAGACTCGTCCGGGAGCAAGCGACGGGTAGGCCATGACCGAGACATCCTCCACGGGGCATTGGACGGCCGATGCCCCGGTCTACCATCACGTACTCGTCTCACGCCGCGCTTTTCTCACGACGGCTTTGGTCGCCGGCGTCGGCTGCACGGGAGCGCTGTCGCGGCCCAGTTTCTTAGTCGATCCCCAAGCGGATGCTGTCGAATCGTTGCGGCGCGCGGCTCGATATCTGTGGAGCCGGCAAGCGGACGATGGTGCCTGGCACAGCAACCACTACGGGCTGCTGCGCTCGGGCCAATCGCTCACGCCATTTGTCCTCGACGCGCTCTTGCAGGTGCCGCCAAGCGTCTACCAACCCGAGCGCGAGAAGATCGTCCAAGCCGTCTCGTTCATACTGCACAACGTTAACGCCGACGGGGCGCTTGGACGGGCGGACCCGTCGCTACCCGACTACCCCAACTACGCAACGGCGTTCGCGTTGAAGTCGTTGGTGCGGGTCAAGCTGCCTAACCGCCTGATCAACACTGCTCCGATGGTTGACTATCTTCGCCGCCAGCAGTTCACCGAACAGAATGGCTGGCATCCTCACGACGCTCCCTACGGAGCTTGGGGCATGGGCGGCGACGTTCGTTCACCGCCGAACGCTGGGCACGTCGATCTCTCGATGACGAGGAATGTGCTTCAAGCCTTGGCGGTGATGGGAGTGCTGCCGGACGACCCGGCCATGCAGAAGGCGCGCGTCTACGTCGAGCGCTGCCACAACTACGATGCCGCCAAGCCGGGTACGCTGGACGGCGGCTTCTATTTTTCAACCGTCGTGCTCGACGCCAATAAGGCGGGCGAAGACGGCGACGGCTTCCGCAGCTATGGCACTGCGACGGCCGACGGCATCTTGTCGCTATTGGCGTTGGGCTACGGCCCCACCGACAAACGTGTCCAAGCGGCGGCCCGGTGGCTCACTGCGCATCACCGCGCCGACGGAGCGACCGGCTTTGAAGGCGAGGCCTATCGCCGCTGGCCGCAAGGACTGCGCTACTACTACGCCGCCGCGAGCACCGAAGCGCTGCGCAGGCTCGGCTTGGCTCGCGAGCCAAGGGTCAGCGAAGCTCTCACACCGCTGCAGCAACCTGACGGTAGCTGGTCAAACGCGGAAGACTTGGTTAAGGAAGATGACCCGCTGATTGCTACGCCGTTCGCCGTGAGAGCGTTCGTCAACGAAACAGGCGCGAATCTTCAGGGGTAGTGCAGCCGGCCTTGGCGCTCCGTCCGCGCGCGGAACAGATGGCCGTCGGTCGAGGTCACGTAGAGCGTCTTGAGGTCGTCTTCGGCAAACGTGCAATTGGTCGGCCGGTTTGCCTCGACGGGATGCCGCTCGATCACTGCGCCGTCCGGTCCGAAGACGTAGATCGATGGCCCGGAACCGCCCAATTCCCAACCTGCGGTCGCGACGATGTTGCCTTCGGTATCGAGAACCATGCCGTCGATACCGCGGTTCTCGCCAAAGTCATGCAGCACCGCGCCGTCGCCTAACGAGCCGTCGCTGTTGACCGGGTAGCCGCGCAACTGCCGCTTCTCGTCCGGCCGCCGCCCGCTTTGCGCGACGTAGAGCGTCTGATGGTCTAGTGAGAAAAGCAACCCGTTCGGCCGCGTCGTATCGAACGTCACGCGGCTGAGGTTGTAGGAGCCGTCGGCTTGCGGGTCGAGCCGGTAGACGGAGTCGTGGTCGAGTTCCTTGTGAGAGCGGTCCTCGCTCCACGGGCCGGCGGCGCCTTCGTAGTAGGGGTCAGTAAACCAGATGCGCCCTTCGAGGTCGATGGCGAGATCGTTGGGGATGTTGAAGCGCTTGCCCTCGAAGCTGTCAGTCAAGACAGTCGCGCCGCCGTCTGCGTCATAGCGCACGACGCGCCGCGCATCGCCTTCGCAGGCAAACAGCCGCCCTTGGGGGTCGAACATCAGCCCGTTGGCGTAGTTGGTCCCCTCGCGATAGACCGACGATGAGCCGGTCGTCGGGTCGAATCGCAGGATGCGGCTGGTGGGGATGTGCGTGAACAGCAGGCCCGAACCGTCCCACGCGGGCCCTTCGGTGACCCCACCGTAGGGTCCATCGACGAGTTCGAAGCTCCAGCTCATGGTTTGAGTCCCTCCACGGGTGTGTTGGTGATCCGAACCACCGATGATGGCATACCGCGGCCGGTGTCGTAGGAAAGTTGTGGCTACGAAATATGTCATTTCGACAGAGATAGGAAGGATTCTGGCGGTCGGCGGGCTTGATCGCGCAAGGAGCGACGGCTTGGCTTGAGCACATGCCGGTCTTGGGGAAGAACCATTCTTCCCGAACCCGCGAGGAATCATTACCTTGGCGAGAGATTCAGAGCGCGGCCCGATAGCCCGTGCACTCCCGACGGCAGTGGACCGGCTCCGAGAGCACAGTCCGACTGACTGAGGACTGGTGTAACATAGAGCCAACCATGTTCAGGGCCTTGGCGAGCGATCGGTCAGGTGTATTGGGCCGCAAGCGTCTGTTCGCACTGCCATTCATAATCGCTGTTGCGTTCGGCTTGGCCCCCGCGCAAGCGTCCGGCCAAGATGCCGAGACGCAGACTGGTGCGCGACCACGGGCGGATCCAGCGGCGTCCCTGTTTGGCCAACACATTCGGCCGCTGCTCGAAACGCGCTGTCTGGGGTGTCACAACAGCGAGTTGAAGCAGTCCGGCCTCGACCTTTCCACGCGCGCGGGCCTGCTGCGCGGCGGTAGCCGCGGCCCGGCCATCGTTGCCGATAGCCCTGAACAAAGCCTGCTCGTACAACTGGTGCGGCACAAGCAGAGACCCCACATGCCTTTCATGGACGGCAAACTTCCCGACGAGGCGTTGGCGCGCGTTGTGGAATGGGTCAACGCCGGGGCGCCCTATGATGCCGCTCTTGTCTCTGCCGACAAGAAAGATGCCGGGACGCACTCGACCGACCATTGGGCGTTTCAGCCCCCAACCCGCCCGGACGTTCCCGTGGTCAGCAACGCCCGCTGGGTGCGCAATACCATCGACGCCTTTATCGCTGCCGAACACGAGGGACGGGGCCTGAACCCGGTGCCGCCCGCCAAGAGACGTGTCTTGCTCCGGCGAGTCTACCTGGACCTGATCGGATTGCCGCCGACACCCGAGCAGATCGAAGCCTTTCTCGCAGATGCCTCTGACGACGCCTACGAAACGGTCGTGGACCAACTTCTCGAGAGTCCCCGCTATGGCGAGCGGTGGGGACGGCACTGGATGGATGTGTGGCGCTACAGCGATTGGTACGGCTTCCGCCAAATCGACGAGCTCCGCAACGCGCAGTACCACATCTGGCACTGGCGCGACTGGATCATCGATGCCGTCAACGAAAACAAAGGCTACGACCGAATGATCGTGGAAATGCTC
>JAKZVK010000806.1:0-4272 GCA_047516085.1 Bryobacterales bacterium | reverse complement strand
GTGTTCATGTCAAGAAGCCAAGCTGAAACTGCCATAGCCGGATACATAGATGGGTTCTATAATCCAGTCCGTCGGCACTCGACGCTGGACTTCACAAGCCCCGTCAAATTCGAGGCAGAAGCAATGCAAACGGTGTAGGGCGCCTCCACTTTTCCTGGATGGGTCCAGACGCCACCACACAGAAGACACTGGACAATCCAAGATAAGACTCCGCGTAAGGTACCTCCCAAACTGACGGTCCGCCAATGGTGCTTCTCGTACCCGACAACAAGACCGAAGAAGACTACAGTCACTGGAGCCGCCAAATCGGCAAGCCGTCCGAGTTGGGCGTCCAGCTTCAGGTCGCCATTTCCTATTCGGACCGCTCGGGCCCCCACGTGGTCGCAACCGGCACAGTCGGCGTTCCTCGACCTCCCGAGGACGACTTCGAGCGCCAGCTTCTGGCTACCAAAATTGCCGATCTGGTCGAAGCGCCCGACATAGCCATATTCAGTTTCTTTGGTCTACTCTGGTGGCGCGTCGTCGAGGGTGGTCCCTTCGAGGTTGACCTGACAGAGAAGCGCCAAGTGCGCCAACTCGACGAGAGCGAGGTTTCGAACCGAGTGTCCATTTCGGGACCCGGGCCGATGAATGAGTCCGTATTTCGGGCCGAATTTCCTGAATCGGACGACTGGGCGCGCGAGTACGCGGACAACCGTTATCTCAGGTTCGAAACCCGGATCTCGCTCAATCAGCGCTATCAAGAGCTCGTCACGAACATCACCGTCTTGACGCACACAGGCCAAGTGACGCTCACCCAAGAGAAACTCTGGCACTGACTCTTCAAGCATGTCGTGATTGAAATGTTCCGCCGCGGCGAGCCGCCTGTGTCGCACAACTTTCACCCGTCCGTCGCGCCCGCCATCCTGTTTCCGGACAAGGAGTTGTGCACGCGAGCGGCCGCCGCCGTCGCGAGCGTGGAAATGCAGGGGCCGATTCTCGTGAAGTACGGCAAGGTAGACCACATGAGGCATCTCTACGAGCGCGACGAACTTCATGTGGCACCGGCGTCTGCCTTTGCTGATCCCGGCCACAACCAGGCCGTCCGCGACCACGAGCTCAGCTTAGTCCGCTACGGCGTTGTGGCCAACGATGCGGGCTTCCTCAAGGCGCGCGACGTGAACGAGAACCCTGACGTCATGCGAGAGCCCGACCATCGTTTCGTGCCGCTGTTTCATTCGCCGAAGGCCCAGCACGATAAAGTGAACTGCTTCGAGTCCTATGGGCCCGACTCCTGGATGTATTGCATGTCGGAACTGCTCGCCCCCCGCCTATTCTCGGACTTCGGCGCCGACGCATGCGTCGTGCTGCACCGCGATGCCTTTGAAGCCCGAGTCTGCGACGCGTTGCGGCCGCCTGCCGGCAACAAGGTGTTCGCCCACGGTCCTGTGCACTACATCGATCCTATCGGCGCCTACTCGCAGCCGCGCCGCCCGCCGCAGATCCATATCTCTTTCGTCCCGCAAGCCGAAGATCGCGCGCAACGCAATCAACCCTTCGGCCCCGACGGACAACTGATGCGCCCCCCAGAAGTCCACTTCAGCAAGAGCTTCCGGTACGCCTACCAGAGCGAGTACCGGTTCGTGAGCTTTCCCGCTCAGCCCACCGACAGGCTCACCGCGCCCCTGACGTTAAGCGTGGGCCCCTTGGCCGACATCGGCCGGTTGATTGTCCTTTAGCAATACGATTCCGTCACCCCCTCCTCGAAGTTGCACGAGTGATGTGAAGCACGACAAGTCTTGAGACGAATTGGGTGACAGCTTGTGCACGGATTTGAATTCGGCGAAATTCCAGAGTTTCAATAGGGAGAGAAAACGACCAATTAACAATAAGTTATAAGAGATCAAGCAGCCATGAGAGTGGGTGAGACTGCACAAGAGTGGCGTAGATGACGGACCGCCTTCGCGTCATCCGCAAGTCTCCGGACTCATGGCTTAGGCTCGAATTGGTACGCCACGCGGGATGGATTCCGGTGGACTTGGCGGAGTCGGTCCGATGATGCTGAGGCATGGACCGCTGAGGCTTCTCTGGTGACGAGACGTGGGACGAATTCGCCATTGGCGCGCTCCGCGCTGGTGAGATCGATCGGACGGCGACGATCCTCTCCAATGCGCGGTTCGGGGGCTTGGCCGGATGTCTTCTCCGGCTGGGGTTGGACTCGCCGGGGTGGCGATGCGCACGGCGTAGCGGCTGGTAGCGAATCGACGCAAATGACCGGCCACGAGTGGACACAGTTAGGCGGCCAGGGGCGTACGGGGATTCATCAGTGAGAAAGGCATTGCATATAGGGGGCGAGTTCGACGAGACACGTTACAGCGACCGGAGTTTCCCCGTGTTCGTTGAGATCGGACGGGGCGGGCTCAGTCTGAATCGGCCTGGGCGCTCGGTCTTTGCAGCGTTCGGGCGGGCGACGTCGATCGCTGGGCGGTCCCGAGTGGGGCAAGTGATGCGGCCGCGTGGTCGCGAATGTGATAATCGACGGTCACTCCGCAGCGGCGCTTATCGCGGCTGCGCTCGGGCGGCGTTTCGATGGAGGTGGGCGGCTAAGCTAGTGTAGATGATGAGCGGTTTCTTTCAGAGAACGTGGCGCTGGCTTGCGTGCGAAAATAACCGCGGTCGCGTGATCGTCATTGCAACTGTGGCGGGCGTGCTGATTGCTGCAATAACGTTCGTGGCACATCTTCAGACACCGGCAAGCGAGGTACGCATGTCGGTGCCTGACTTCCAGGATGCGTTGGAAAGGCGGGCGAAAGAAGTAAGGAACGATCTCGCCACTGCACATGGCGAAGAGCGCATCAGGCTGGAGAACGAGCGCGCGGAGATCACGCGCCAGCTTTCCGATGTGCAAGCCGCATATGCCAAACGGCAGGAGAGAATCGGTGAGTTGGAGGCGTCGCTCGCCCGTTTGAGCACCGACTTCGACGATGATGGGTTGGCGGGTGCGCGCACGGCGCTGGAGGCGGGCGATTTCTCGAAAGCCGATGCCCTGTTGGCGGCGATAGAAGGCCGTGCGGATGTGGCAGTCGCCCGCGCCGCTGAGGTGGCCTTCCGGCGCGGACAAATCGCCGCCACCCGGATCAGTTGGGGCGAGGCCGCCGCCCACTTCGACAAGGCGGCCCGCCTCGATCCTGTCTATGACCATCTCAACCAAGCTGGGATATACGCATGGCGCGCGGGACGGTACGCGACCGCTTTGCGCCATCTCGAAGGTTTGCTGGCGCTTTCGCGCCGCGAGCATGGTGAGGGGTCGCCCGAGACCGCCGCAGCGCTCAACAGCCTCGCCAACCTTTTGGGGGCTATGGGCCGTTTTGAGGAGGCGGAACGGCTCTACCGGCAGGCGCTGGAGATCGGTCGGGAGACCCTGGGCGAAGGACATCCCGACTACGCTACTCGGCTCAGCAACCTCGCCACCCTCCTGGCGGCTACGGGCCGGTATGACGAGGCGGAGCCCCTCTTTCGGCAGGCGCTCGAGATCGACCGGAAGACCCTAGGGGAAAGGCATCCGCTTTACGCCACTCGGCTCAACAACCTCGCCTCCCTTCTGAAGGATACGGGCCGGCATGAGGAGGCGGAGTCGTTCTACCGGCAGGCGCTGGAAATCAGTCGGGATACCTTGGACGAAGGGCATCCGGATTACGCCACCCGTCTCAATAACCTCGCCGGTCTTCTGGCGGCTACGGGTCGGTATGAGGAGGCGGAGCCGCTCTACCAGCAGGCACTGGAGATTCTCCGGGTGGCGCTGGGAGATAACCATGCAAACACGCGGCGTACAGCAAGGAACTATGCGCGGTTGTTGCAGGCACGGTTTCCGTCCAGCCCGGCGCTGTCCGAGCTGCGGGCGGCGTTCGGGGAGAACGTCGGGAGGCCCTGACCCGGGCGGTGCCGGCAGCGTTCACGGAGGGGAATCTCCTCCCGATTTCAATAGATGGGCGGCCATAGAAATGTCGGGGTCGGTCCGATGACAGTGCTCGGGTCCGGCGAATCGAGGCTCGAGGAAAGTAACGGACTCCACGGACTCAGGTCGGGTCGGATGACGTAGCTGAAGTCGTCGGCTTAGAGAAACTCGTAGACTTCGGGTGAGGCGAAGGCGGCGTCGCCACGGAAGTAACGCCGGAGTGTCCTGTTGCGGTAACGAGCGACCACCGGTTCCAACACATCGCGCCACTCGTGGGCGCTGTGCACGTTGCCGGGACGAAGGCCGCACCGCTCCAGATCGCCGAACTGATTGAACAC
>JAKZVK010000805.1:0-2658 GCA_047516085.1 Bryobacterales bacterium | reverse complement strand
GACTTCCGCCGCTACTGGGACGCCGCGGTTGACGTCCCCGGCCCGGCTACCGCCCAACTCGCCTCCGCGGCGAAAGAGCATCGCCTGACCCTCGTCATCGGCGTCATCGAGCGCGACGGCGGCACCCTCTACTGCACCGTTCTGTTCTTCGACCCGGAGCACGGCCTGCTCGGCAAGCATCGCAAGCTCATGCCGACAGCGGCCGAGCGCTTGGTGTGGGGCTTCGGCGACGGCTCGACCATGCCGGTCATCGACACCCCGGTCGGCAAAGTCGGCGCCGTCATCTGCTGGGAGAACTACATGCCTCTGTTACGAACTTACATGTACTCCCGGGGAACGCAAATCTACTGTGCCCCCACCGCCGACGATCGGGAAACCTGGCTCCCAACCATGCGCCATGTCGCACTCGAAGGCCGCTGCTTCGTCCTCTCGGCGTGCCAGTACCTGACTCGGGCCGATTGTCCCGACGACTATGCCGCCATCCAAGGCGACGATCCGAAGACCGTGCTCATGCGCGGCGGCAGCTTGATCGTCAACCCACTCGGCGAAGTGCTCGCCGGACCCCACTTCGATGGCGAAACCATCCTCGCCGCGGACCTCGATCTCGACGACATCACGCGCGGCAAGTACGACTTCGACGTTACGGGCCATTACGCCCGTCCCGACGTCTTCCACCTCGATGTAAACGAAGACCGCCAACAGCCCGTAGCAGGGAGCAAAGTTACCGACGCCCCACCGGACGATTCCAGCACTGCCGTTGAGTAGCGCCTTCCGAAGAGCTCGGCTCTGCTTGGTCATGTCTGGGTGCGGCGCGCGGCTGGCTTATTCAACGGAGCGTTGCATGCGGTGGCGCGGGCCTCCTGGCCTGCCGCGTCGACCTCCGGGTCGACGTGACCCGCTATTCCCCACCCACCCCAAACCGCCGCCGGAAGTACTCAACCACAACGTCATCCGGCATCGTGTCGCCGCCCTCGTGGACGCGGTATTCAAACGCATCTTCCTCACCCAGCGCCCGGTATTGGCCGGCAAACAAATCGCGGTAGTACCGAGGGCTCTGCTCGTGGGAGCCGCGATCCTTGCGCCCATGCCCGGCCAGCATTGGTCGTGGCGCGTAGGCTAGCAGCAGCATGTTGCGGTCGCCCACCTCGAACATCCTCGGTAGAATGTGGCACTTGTCGCGAATCTCGACCAACTCCTCGGGCGGCGTGTCCTCGGGCAGGAAGACCGTCTTGCGCCCGAAGTCCGCGACGGCAGCCACGCGGTCCGAGAGAAGCGCCGCCTGTACCGCGAGCCACCCCCCAAGCGAAACCCCGGTAGTTCCAATGCGAGTCTCATCCACACGCGGGTGGGCGGCAAGAATTTCGAGCGCCGCCAGAGAGGCCATCAGTTGCACCGACCGCGTCACCTTGCTCATCCCCAGCCGCCAGGAGGCGATCTCCTGTTCATCGACGCCTGACGGGAAGGTGCGCGACAGGTAGCCGGTGTCGAGCTTTTCGACCGCGATCGACACAAAGCCCGCCTGCGCCAGCCGCGTCGCGACGCCTCGCTGGTAGCTGTCGAGGTCGATCACCAAGTCCCGCAAGCCGTTCTTGCCGTGCCCGGAGAACGCCGCCACCGCCGGATGCTTGCCGGAGCCCTCCGGTAGACACAAAACCGCCGGGATCCGGTCGCCGGTCTCCGGAAGCTCGATCAGATGGACCTCCATCTCGATACCCTGATGGCGAATCCTCTTGAGAAGCTTGTCTCTAAACAGGTGGCGGATCGGGCTCTGTTTGCTTGATGGCTTCCGAACCACCCACTCCTCGAGATCGAGCGAGCGGGTCAGCCGGCCGATCACGTCCTGCCGAAAGGTCTCAAACCTCGGCGGCGCAAGCGGAAATGCGTCCAAAGGGTACGTTCGCTCGCTGCGGTAATGCTCCACCAGTGAGGAGACGGAGGACCGCAACACGGGCCGCAGAATCGGTTCCAGGGGATCAGGTTCGTCAAGAGTCTGGGCAGTTGCTACGAAGGTTGGTACCAGAAGTAGTGAAGCCAGGCAGGAACAAACCGCTCGTCGCATGCCAGTCAGTGTAGCTCCGTCGCACGCGCCGGCCCCGCGACAAGACGAAGCCCGCAAGCTTGCGGTGCTGCCGCACGTTTGTGGAAATGCGACTAGGATCTTTATCCGCTGTAAGGCCTTGTAGTTGACCAGGCCCAATTCGGTAGGCCGTCGCGGCGAGCCAGCAATCCCGTAATGGCAACCGGGAACAAAACCAACACGGTTACGCGGGCCAACACAAACTGTGCATAAAGGACCGTGTGGACCGCGGTCGCGGCGGTGTCAAGAGCTGCCTCGGGCAACCCGAGCAGCGTGAATCCTTGGCTGATGGCCACTGCTGCACACAGCGGAGCACAAAGCAGAGTGAGCATGGTCGAACCCGGGTGGGCCACGGCTGCCTGTCTCCACCCCACAGCCAGCGCCTTAGACCAGTACCAGGTGAGCAGGACCGCCGCCACACCTAACCCCAACAAGGCGATGGCGTTCTGCCCCGAGACGGAGATTTGATGGTAACGCCGCGCCAACAGAAAGCCCATGTTGTTGCCGCTGTTAGCTCCCATTAGCGGCGGGATCGTCCACGCCGACACCCAGGCCAGCACCGCAAGCACCGGCAGCCCGTA
>JAKZVK010000804.1:0-3305 GCA_047516085.1 Bryobacterales bacterium | reverse complement strand
ACATGGCGGGCACGACGAGATTCGAACTCGCGACCTCCGGCGTGACAGGCCGGCGTTCTAACCAGCTGAACTACGTGCCCAGAGAGAAACAGATAGGCGGCGGAAACGTCTGGAAGGAAACCAACCCGCCATCTGGAACTTGCGGACTCCAGCGGCTGACGCGCCCTCGTATGACGCGCCCTTGCAATCGGGCCGCCCCTGCTCAAACTTGATGCTAGCACTCTCGCCCGGAACCCTGCAACGAACGTCCCCCATGGTGTCAAACCACGACAGGAACGCTCCCTTTTTGGGTCGAGAGAATCGCCGCTAGAGCATTTTCAGGAATGCAATAGACAACCCATGAGGGCTGCGTAGCATCGACGCTTCCGCTAGGACGAATGCATCTTAGGATACGGGCCATGTCGTCATTGAAAATCTCCTAAGCAAGCGACAGAGCCGCAGATGGAAATCCGCGGCCGAGCCGGCGCGGAATGTCCCGTATTCGGCGGTCGTTTCCCGCGCCACAACGCATCACGTCACATTGCGTCAACGCTGGTCGTTGCGGCTGCTTCCAGTTCCTGACCGCGGATTTCCATCCACGGCTCGTGTGCCCAGCATGGGCTGAATCTTGTTGGCTGAAAGGAGCCAACCGGGACCAATGGAGGTAACCGTAGAGAACCGCAAGGCGTAGCCGCGAGGTGAAGCCGAAGGAAGCGGGGAACAAACCTTTGACCGCAGGAACACGAACTGGCAGTGAGGCCGCGTACGGGCGGTAAGCGTGCGAGCCAACGTCAAGCCCAAATTCCATCCAAGACGTGCGAGGTAAAGCCAGGCGGCTTGAAGGGACAGATGCAGCGCCTTACCTGGGGAGATCTCCGCGGTGAGAACCGGGGAGAAGTCAGCAGAGGCCGTAGTAGCGACCAAGGGCGGGTAATGCCGCCCCAGCGAAGGGCCGAAGAACCAAGGAGCAAAGCGAAACGAGTCACTCGAACCGAGCTGAGAAGAACGTCCGGAGTCTCGGGCCGCAAGGCCCTTCCCCGCTGGGGGAACGACAAGGAGAGCAGGGGCAGGCAGGAACGGTGGAACCGGGGTAAGCCTCCCTCGGCGACGGCAAGGCGGAGTTCGGCGAAACTCGCCGGAGAAAGCAATGCACGAAGATCTGATGGAACAGGTGGTCAGCGAGAAGAATTTCGAACGCGCGCTGCGAGCGGTGATACGCAACCGGGGCGCGGCGGGAATCGACAAGATGAGCACCGCGAAACTCGAACCTCACTTTCGCCGTCACGGCGCGGAGATTCGGGCGAAGCTCGCGTCCGGAGGCTGGACGCCGAGCCCGGTCAAGCGGGTAGAGATACCCAAGCCTGGCGGGGGGAAGCGGCAGCTCGGGATACCGACGGTGATGGACCGGCTGGTGCAGCAAGCGTTGCTGCAAGTATTACAGCCGATCTTTGAGCCGCGATTTAGCGAGTCGAGCTGGGGATTCCGGCCGGGACGGAGCGCGCACGACGCAGTACGGTCGGCGCAAGGGTATGTCCGCGAGGGCAAGGACTGGGTGGTGGATATTGACATCGCCAAGTTCTTCGACCACGTCAATCACGATATTCTGATGCACCGGATCGCGCAAGTGATTCGGGATAAAAGAGTGCTGCGGTTGATCGGGCGATATCTGCGGGCCGGAGTGCTGATCGAAGGGGTGGTGGAACGCAGTGCGGAGGGCACGCCGCAAGGCGGGCCGTTGTCACCGCTGCTGGCGAACATCTACCTCGATGCGCTGGACCGGGAGCTGGAGAGCCGGGGGCTGCGGTTCTGCCGATACGCGGACGACTGCAACATTTATGTGGGCAGCGAAGCGGCGGCGAAGCGTGTGCTGAAGGGGATCCGAGCCTGGATCGAGAAGCATTTGCGGCTGAAGGTGAACGAGGCCAAGAGCGGGGCGGGCAGGCCATGGGAGCGGAAGTTCCTGGGGTTTCGTCTGAACCGCCAAGGGCAGGTGGAAGTGGCGCCGGAAAGTATCGAACGATTCAAAGAGAAGGTGCGGGAGATTTGGAGCGAAGGCCGCGCGGTTACGAGTCGGCAGTTACGCGACGAGTGGCGGCGGCAGGTTCTCGGCTGGTGGGGTTATTACCGGCTGGCCGAGCAGCGGCGCGGGATTTTCGGGCTGGAAGGATGGATACGACGGCACATACGGAAGTGCTTCTGGCTGCGCTGGCACAGCGTAAGGGGACGTCGGCGGGCACTACGCCGGCTGGGTATTGGGGAACGGCTGTTGAAAGGTGTTTCGGCGAGCCGCGGCGCATGGCGCATTGCGGCGAACAGGCCGATGCAGACAGCGTTATCGAATGCAACCTTGCGGCAGTACGGGTTTGTGATGCCATCAGATCTTGCGGCGAGGAGTTAAGGCCGCCGGGTTCAACCGCCGGATACGGAAAACCGTATGTCCGGTGGTGTGGGAGGGTGGCGGGGCCTTGCATCCCCGTCACTCGACCCGATTGTGGGCCGGAGCCATCGCGGCGGGCGGCGCGGGACTGGCGGGCATCGTCGGCGTACCCGGTCTCGGCGCCGGCTTTTCGCGTTTGGCCGGCGAACAGGGGGACCCCGGCCGGCTGGCGGTTTGGGCGGACTCGCTGCGGGCCGCCTCGGACTTTCTTTGGACAGGCTCGGGGCTGGGAACGTTCGCGTTTGCTTTTCGCCGCACTGAGAGTTATCTAACCCTGAAGACGATCGATCACGCCCACAACGACTATCTGCAAGCAGTGATCGAATTGGGCGCGCCTGGCGCGGCGCTGCTATTCGGGTCGCTGGCCTGGGTGTTGCTTCGAAGCGGCCGGAAAGCCTGGGCGCTCCCGCACGATAGCCGCCGCTGGATGGCCTTCGGGTGCTTGCTTGGAGCGGGCGGAATTCTGCTCCACGCCGCCGCCGACTTCCCGCTCCAGATTCCCGCGACCGCCGCTCTGCTGGCGGTTCTGCTGGGATGCGCGAGCGGGCTGTCGGACGTTTCGGTATCTTCGCCAGGCAATTTGGCGACACGCCTGAGCGCCGGCTGGGCGCTCGCTTTCTGCGCTCTTGGCCTCTGCCTGCTGTGGGGCATGGCACAGCCTCTGAGAGCCGAGAAACACCTGCGCGACGCACAGGCCGCCGCGGCGCAAGGACAATGGCCCGAGGCCCAGCGAGCCTGTCTTCGTGCCTTGCGGGCCAGCCCGGCGGCGGCCGCGGCCTGGCTCACGCTCGCCGAGCTGGCGGAAGCCCGGGGCCAGTGGTCGCGCGCCATCCGTGCCAGCGAACGCGCCCGGAGTCTGGAACCCTTCAGTGTGCGGACCGAGTGGCCG
>JAKZVK010000803.1:0-6864 GCA_047516085.1 Bryobacterales bacterium | reverse complement strand
GATTTCGGCGAAGTCCCTCAACCGTTTTCGGCTGATGATCCTCACTCCTCTAGGTTCCCACAAAGGGAACCGGATGTCCAGTGCGCGAGTGCGAGGGTGGCCCGGGTGAATCGTTCCTCTTGCGCGGGTTGGGGGTTTGGGGTTTGGGACCGCGGACTCCCGTCCGCGGCTCGGAAGCGGTGGGTCTACGGCGCGTACTCCGGTTTTGTGGCATTGTGTTCCAAGGGCTAGACGACAACGGATCGAAACCGGAGGTGACGAAAATGCGGAATACGCGAACATCATGGGGTAGGCGGGGCTTCTTGCGCATGGCGGGCGTCGGATTGGCGGGCGCCGCGGGGCTTGCCGCCGCACAGCCCGCGGCTGCCCAGCAGAGCACGGGAGGGTCGGGATCATCGGGCCCGGCGGGGCCCAAGATCACCGGGATCAAGACCTACAAGTTCAACGTCGATACCGGACAAGCGATCCGCGACCCCAGCAACAAACACGCAGTGTCGAGTGCGTTCAAGACCTGGATCTTTCTGAAGATCGAAACCGACCAGGGCATCGAGGGCTGGGGCGAGGCGAGTATCGAATGGCTGTCGCCGGTGATCGAAGCGACCCTGTACGAGTGGAAGCCGCTATTGATCGGCCGCAACGCGCTCGACGTGGCGGCGATTTGCGAGGACATCACCAACCGCCTGCCGTGGAAGGGTGGTCCGGTGATCGGCAGCGCCATCGCCGCCGTGAACATGGCGCTCTATGACATTACGGGCAAGGCCTGGGGCGTGCCGGTGTACCAGATCCTCGGCGGCAAGCGGCGCGACCGCATCAAGATCTACAACGGCGGCATCAATTTCGAGTCGGTCGACAAAGCCCGCCGGGAAGCCCGGGCGGCCGTGGATCGAGGCGCGCGGGGGCTCAAAGGCAATCCGCTGGAATCGCGCACCTGGGCGATGGACCATCACGCCCTGAAGCATTCGGCCGATATCGTGAAGGCCGTGCGCGAGGAGGTGGGCCCGGATGTGGAGTTGATGCTCGATACGCATGGCAGCCCCAGCCCGGCGCTGGCGATTGCCTTCGCTCAAATGGTGGCGCCGTACCGGCCGCTGTTCTTGGAAGAGCCGGTCAAGGTGGGTTCGGTCGAGGCGCTCAAGGAGGTTTCGTCAAAGAGCCCGGTACCGATCGCAACGGGCGAGAAGCTGTTCTCTTTCCGTGACTTCAAAGAGGTCATCGATGCGCGCGCTTGTGCCTTTCTGCAGCCGGATGTGAGCCACAGCTTCGGGATCACGAACTTCGTCCACATCGCGAGGGTGGCCGAAGACGCGCAGATGCTGATGGCGCCGCACAACGCCGGCGGGCCGATCCACTTCGCGGCGATGCTGCAGGCGGACGCGGTGGTGAGCAACTTTCTGATTCAGGAGGTGTCAGGGTTCTGGCTGGCCAGGTTCGGCGAATACGTCGATCACGACTTCGGCTTCAAGGACGGGTTCATCGAGTTGAATGACCGGCCGGGCCTGGGGATCAGCGTCAAGGAAGAGCACGTGGCGAGCCTTCGGTACGACGAGAGCATGTCGTACCGGCAGTATCGGCATGCGGATGGGAGTTGGAAGGGATGGTAGCGGCTGCATGATTCGCCGCTCTTGACTCCATGCTTCCGGCGTCCTACCCATTCCCGGCGGGCGGACGGCCCGGAGTGCCGGCGGCTCCCTGTTAGAATCAGCGCTTATCGGCCCGAATCTCCATGCGCATTTGCATCGACTGTGCCCCGCTGTTGATCCCTTGCGCGGGCATGAAGACCTACCTCAACCACTTCGCCCGCAACCTATTGCGGCAAGCCGGCGAGCACCAGGTCAGCATCTACCCGTTGCTCGATTGGTCCGCCCGGTTCGGGGGCATCGACCTGCTCGACCCTCAGCGGCTGCTCTATCACGAAGGCTCGATGGTCAGCGAGCGTGCAACCGCTTACCGATTGCTCTTCGTTAACTTGATCAACATGGGCCGCCATGCCGCCTTGAACTGGTTCACGCCGGGCGCCGACCTCTTCTATGCCACCAACCACGTGCGCAATCCTCCCACCAACAAGAAGCTCGTGACCACGCTGCACGACTTGACGACATGGACGGTCCCGGAGAGCCACCCGGTGTCGCAGCGTGAGATGGAAGAGGCCTACCTCGAACGGACCGTCCGGCCGGCCGACGGCGTGATCGCGATTACCGAAAGCACGCGCAACGATTTGATCCGGCTGTTCGACTTTCCACCTGAAAAGGTCGAGGTCATCTACCCGGGATTTCCCGACGCTTTCTTTCACACCGACCCTCAAACGGTAGCCGCCACGCGGTCGAAGTACGGCCTCGACGGGCCCTACCTTCTCCACGTCGGGACGATCGAGCCGCGCAAGAACATCGATCGGCTGTTCGACGCCTACGAGCGGTTGAAGCCGTCGCTGCGGGAGGAGTTCTCGCTTGTGTTGATCGGCCCGATCGGGTGGGCTGAGCCTGCGACGTTGGCACGCGTCAACTCGCCGCCGGAGAACGTGCGGTACTTGGGCTACGTCCCCGAAGAGGACCTGCCGGCGTTAACGGCGGGGGCGACGGCTTGCGTATTTCCGTCGCTGTACGAAGGTTTCGGGTTGCCGGTGCCGCAGGCGATGGCGGCGGGCACGCCGGTGTTGACATCGAATGTGTCGAGCTTGCCCGAGATTGCCGGTGAAGCGGCGCTGCTGGTCGACCCGAAGTCGACGGATGAGATCGTCGCCGGGATCGAGCGCCTGCTGCTGTCTCCGTCGCTGCGGGAAGATCTGATCCAGAAGGGCCATCGGCAGGCGCGGCGGTTTGATTGGGAGCAGTCGGCGAAACAGACGTGGAGGTTTTTCGAGAGGATCGTCGGCGAAGTTTGACGGGTCGTGGGGGGATAGGTAACCGTGGCAAGACGGGGCCGGCGGGTGTAGGACGCCCCATCACCGGCGTGCGGCGGGGGTCGACTACTGGTCAGGATACCTGTCGCGCAACGCTTGCAGCTTCTCGGCCGGGATGCCGAGGAAGACTTTGACGAGCTTGGGATCGAACTGCTTGCCCGAGACCCGCTCGATCTCGGTACGAGCGGCGTCGACGGACTGCGCGGCGCGGTACGGTCGGTCGGAAGTCATGGCGTCAAACGTATCGACGATGCTGAAGATACGCGCGCCGAAAGGAATCTGCTCGCCGCTTAGACCTTGCGGATAGCCGGCGCCGTCGTAGCTTTCGTGGTGGCTGTAGACGACCTTGGCCTCTTCGGTGAGTTCGGGGAACTCCATCAAAACGCGATATCCGATGGCCGGATGTTCCTTCATGACGCGCCATTCCTCGTCGGTCAACTTGCCCGGCTTCATCAACACGTTGCGGGGGATGGCGATTTTGCCGATGTCGTGCAACAAAGCGCCCAGTTCGAGGTGCCGCAGCTCCTCGTCGGGAAGACCGCGGTACTCGCCGATAAGGCGGGAGACCGCAGCCACGCGCGCCGAGTGCTGGAAGGTCTCGTACCGCTTGAAGCCGAGTTTCTGGAAAAGCTGCTCGAGCGATCGCGATGACGTCGGGTCGGCGTTGCCCGTCTCGAGAAAGCCACGCAGCGCGTTCTGGACTTCCTGCTGCTGCTCGGCCATGCCGGAGTCCAGGTACTTGGCAACCAGGGTCACGAGGTCGGTCGGCCTGACCGGCTTCTTGAGATAGTCGTCCGCGCCAGCCTCGAGAGCGTCCACGGCGAGGGCCAGTTCGTAGAGACCCGAAACGAGGATGACGGGGAGGTCGGGATGCGCCTCCTTGACCGAGCGCAGCAGGTCGATGCCGCCCATATCGGGCATGCTGATGTCCGCCAGCACCAGATCGGCGGGTTTTTCCTGTGCACTGAGATACGACAGGGCGGCCAGACTGCCGCTGAAACATTCGCAGTCGTAGCCCTCGAAGCGCAGGACCTCGGCCAGGTAGTCGCGGATCGACGATTCGTCGTCGACGACGAGGACCGTGCTGGGACGGGTCTCTCCCACAGGGTTACGCGTACAGCCTCCACGCTCTTATCGGCCATCGCGACGGCTTGATGTAGGGCGCGACGTTTGCCGTGGTTTGCGACGGATGAGCCGTCCGCGTTTCGGATTGGGGCGGCGTTTCAAGATGGAACGCTTGCCGCCCCGGATAACAAATGATTGACGGTTCGGGAACCGGCGGCTTTGCGGACTGGAGTTCGTTTCCGCTGGGCCGCGCGCTGTAGGGGCGGGCCCCTGCGCCCGCCCGCGTAGCTGCAACCGCCGTTCAGGCCCTTGGCCAACCCCCGGGTCCGTTCCCGCACGCGCTACCGCGACAGGCGGTCCGTAGTACACTCGCGTGTTGGCGGCTATGCGGCAGTTCTCTCACCAGCTTTCGGTTTCGACGCGAGGCAAGGGCTTCTACGAGATCACCTCCGACGTGGGGGCGTGGGTCGGGGGGCTGCGGATCGACGAGGGGTTGCTGACGGTGTTCCTGCAGCACACCTCGGCGTCGCTGTTGATTCAAGAGAACGCCGACCCGGATGTGGTGCGTGATCTCGAAACGTTCTTCAGCCAACTGGTGCCGGAAGACAGCCGGCTGTACACGCACACGCTGGAAGGTCCCGACGACATGCCGGCCCACATTCGGGCGGCACTGACGCAGCCGCAGCTTTCGATCCCGATTCGCGAAGGACGTCCGGCGCTCGGCACGTGGCAGGGGATCTACGTTTTCGAACACCGCCGCCACCCCCATCACCGCAGCGTCGTGCTGCACGTCGTCGGGGAGTAAGCCGGGGTGTGGGGCGGCTCGCCGTTGGGCTTGGGTACCTTGCGGCAGGGTGTGGCAGCCGCTATGCTTCTGGATTCGGTGCGAGCCAACCGCACGATGAAACCGAGAGGGAAAACGGAGAGGGAACCTCAATGGATAGTGGGAACGTGAGTCAAGCCGGCCTGTCATGGCTGCTGTACGCCTCGATAACCGTGTGCGCCTGGGGTGTCTATGGGAACTTGTTGCATACGGGACAGATCCAAATGGCCGACCCCGTCAACGGGCGCTACAAGGCGTTTCTGTTCGTGGGGGTGGCATATTTCTTTGTGGCGATCCTCGGGCCGGCGATCATCCTGCTGGCGAGCGGCAGCGACTGGAACATGCCGTTCAAAGGGGCGGGCTGGTCGCTGGTGGCGGGTACGGCGGGAGCGATCGGGGCGTTCGGCATCCTGCTGGCCTTCGGCGCGAAAGGGATGCCGGCGGTGGTGATGTCGATCGTCTTCGCCGGCGCGCCGGTCGTGAATGCGCTGGTGTCGATGTGGCTGCATCCGCCGGCCAGTGGATGGGGGAGCCTGCGGTGGCAGTTTGTCGCGGGGATCCTGCTCGCGGCAGTAGGGGGTTGCCTGGTCACACTTTACAAGCCACCACCGGCTGCGGCCAAGCCGCCAGCCGCCCACAGCGCCACCGCCATTCCGGCAGCAGGATCGCCGGCCGCGGGATCGTCAGAGGTAGCCGGGCAAGGACCTTCTGATAAAACCTGAAAGCAGTTCGAGCGCGCCCGTCAGACCGGCTCGAAGCTTACCAGCGAACGGAGGGTCACGATGGCCGGGATCATCAGGACAGCCATCGCCAGCAGCGTACCCACGTAAATGCCGATTTTGGCCCAGACGAGGCCGTGCTCGGGTGTTTCGGCCTTTTTGTTGCGGTGCAGAAGAAACGCGCCTAACCCAAGCGGCGCCAACGCGATCAGGAAAGCCGTACCCGTCGCCGACCGCAGCACCGAGGCAACCGCTTCGGCGTTGATCTGCCACATCACGATCAGCATCACGAGCAGGATGGCGTCGAAGGCGGTGAGGCCTGCCTGCACAAGCACCGGCGTCGACATGTCGTCCCCGGCTGGCTGCGCAGGTACAGCTTGGTCGGAGGCGCCTTTTGGCTCCTCGCCCGCCGCTTCTTGCTCCTGCGAGAGACCGGCCGGAGGCGGTAGCGCCGTCGCCGGAGACTTGTCGGCTTCGAAGGGCAGGACGTGAGCGTGGCGAGTGTCCATGGATCTGGAGCCATTATCGCCCAGCTTTTCGCTGCTTGTGGGCGATTCAGGCGAAATACCGGGTACCCTTAGGGGCCGCGTCATCGCTACTAAGAGCCATACCTGAGATTCACCGCCCCGCCAGGCTCGTATGAGGCGCCACTGGAGGAGTCGCAGAGTCGTGCCCTGAACAAGCTCTACTCCACGAGGAGGCCATCGTCAACCCGATCGCCAACCTTAATAAGCGTAACTTCCCCTTCTTTACTCATCACCTTCAGTGTGCAGAACGCAACTTCGTACTCGTTCCAGAACGCTTCTGCAGCTTCCTTCGGCGAATCAGCAATCGCCTCTAGCTCCAGGTAGACTCGGTACCGTTTCATCAAACTCTCCCGATGACTTCAAATTGTTCCGCTTTGCCAGGCGGCTGTCGGTCGCAGCCCTACCTCGATTGATCGAGGGTTCCGAACGACAGGCCCCTTAGCTGAAGGCTAATCCTTCTGCCCTCGTGAAATAGCGAGGCAGTCGAAACATCGTGTCCCCTTTCGTGCAACGCTCGCCAGGTTGCGTGTCGAAGTGGGTATACAAGCGTCGCGATGATCTCATCCGCCTCGAACAGCGAAGCATAAGCCAGGACACTACTGTCCGGCTATAAATCGAATAGAATCAACTGGTTAGAAATTGAGGGGTGCGGGTCTTTGGAGTCGATGTCGTGAAAGGCCCGTACAATGGGGGTTTCGGGGTATGCACTTCACTCCCGACTACCCCACATCTTGTGGTTGGCCGGTCCGCCTGCCGCGTAGGTGTTGGACCATCTCTGAATAGGTCGTGGGCCCAACGGTCGCGGCCTGTTGTACAAGCCGGTAGAAGAGCTTT
>JAKZVK010000802.1:0-4037 GCA_047516085.1 Bryobacterales bacterium | reverse complement strand
CGCCGCCTCTTTGGACAGCGAAGCGAGCGAGGCACGCGCGACCTCCAGGGCCAAGTCGTAAACGGAAGGGATCTGCTCGAACAGGAGCGATCTGCTGGCGATCGCTGGGGTGGTTGCGCCGGCCGGGGGCGGACGGCGCGTTCCTCCAGGCCGCTCCGTAACCGGCGACATCGTCAGCGGCGCTTCGACATAGAGCCGGACGAGGGTGTCAGCGCGCTACGCTGGGCCGACGTCGCCGACGCGGCTGACGGCGACGGGGTGCTGGTCACCATGCGGCAAGACGAACCAGGCGGGCGAAATGAGAGACGTCCGGTTCGTGAAGGGCGGCGTCGCCCGCGCGATCGATCCGGACGCTCAGGGCCGCCGCGCACCCGGCGCAGGCAGGAGCATCGATACTGCGAGGATGCCGGCGATTCAGGGGCGTTGCACGACGGGAACGGGATGGCAACCACCGCTCACGTCGAGCCGTGGTGTGGGTGTTGAGCAGCGTTCGTCCGGCGGGGCCGATGCCAGCCGCCATCCGAGGCCGATTCGAGGGGAGTGGGGCTCAGCGTCGACCGCAACGCGGGCAAGGTAGGACGAGGGTTGCCACGCCGCGCCGTCCGGGACGGACCGCAGAGGTTCGCCGGTCGTGTCGGACGGTTCGTCAGCGCGGTGGCCGCAGCGGCGGATCTGGGCGGGTGGGCGTCCGCCACCGCGCACCAGGGCTCCGGCTTGCACGACGTCTCACCGTCCTCCCGATGACCCCCGCCGCGGCCGGCCGGGGGTCCGAGCCACGTCCTCACCAAGGGCTCGATGCCACTGTCCTGAAGCCCATCGAGTCGATCGGGCGCACCCTGGATGCCGCCGGACTCGCAAAGCTGACGACGGTGCTCCTCCAGAGCGTGGACCCTGCAGGGGAGAGGCTGAGTGCGCCGCCGTTGACGCGGCGCGTGGTCCTGGCGATGATCAAGCGGCGGGCGTCAGCGGCGAGGACGCCAGCAGAACGCTGGGACCGGACGGCGGGCACGGTGACGGTTGACGAGGCGCGATCTGGCCCTGAAGCGCGTTCAGACACGATGTCACACTGCGCAACCACCCATTCTCATGACCGCCAACTAATAACTGAAGGCAATGGCGATGAATGACGCGACACATGCCATGGATAGCTCGGACGTAGTCCTGAGTTCCCAGGTCAGGCCCCTTATTACGCGACTGCGAGAGGTGAAATACGTCCAGAACGTTGGACGTTTTGAAAAGGCCCAGTCTGTCTCCGGTGCGGCGTTTGGTCCATGTACGCTGCTCTTCGGAGAAAACGGTTGGGGAAAATCGACACTAGCAGATCTGTTGCGGTCGCTGACAACGAACAGTCCTGACATTCTGCTCGGCCGGAAGACGCTCGCGGGTGGGCCGAATCAAAAGGCGGTCGTGCACTTCGGAGATCATCAGCGGGCTGTGTTCGAAGGCGGCGCTTGGTCGGGCGTTAGACCGAGCATCGCGGTCTATGACAGCGTTTTCGTGAACGACAACGTGTACTCTGGCGACGTTGTCACTAATGAACACCTGAAAAAGCAGTACGGGATGGTTGTTGGCGCAGAAGGTGTGCGCCGTGTGCGGCGACTCATCGCGCTAGACGCCGAGAACCGCGAGAACAACAGCCAGTTGCGGAGCGTCGAGGCGAAGCTGGCCGGCATCGTGAATGCTGTTGGACCCAAGGGGATGACAATCAAGACATTCTTGCTCCTGAAACCCATCCCGGATGTCGATGCGAACATCGAGGCGAAAAGCAGAGAAGTAAAGCGGGCAAGCCGCGCGCAAGAGTTGAAACGCGCTGGCGAGCCAGGGTTCTTGCCTGTTCCCATGGAAACCGAGAAGCTCCGAAAGAGCTTACATAGCACCATCGATGGCATCGCGGAAGGGGCGGCAAGAGATGTACGCGCGCATATTGCCAAGCATCAGGAGGCGGGCCGCGGCAGCGCCATGACGCATGAAAGCTGGCTGGAATCCGGGACGGTATTCGTTAATGAGGGCGAGTGCGCGTTTTGTGGGCAGCCGCTCAACGACCGCTCTCTCGTCGATTCTTATAGGGAGTACTTTAGTGATGCTTACAAGGCGCTGGCTGCCGACGTCAGAGCCAAACGCGACACGTTTAGTCGGTACGAGAATGGCGAGTATCGCAACCGGATGAAGGAGATCATCGGCCAAAACGAGACACTGTTTACCCACTGGAAAGACGTGGGACAGATCGATGCTCCGGAGCTTAAAGGTATCGAAGTAGCGATCGACCACATGGAAGCTGCTGCACGGCCGCTGGATGCCGTGTTCGTCGATAAACTGGGGAACTTGACCGACGCGGCGACAGGGCGTGATGTAGAAACTGCAATCACGGCCTGGGACGAGGGCCGTAATGAAATTGCCCGCCTGAACGGTGTCATTGAAGCCCATGTGACGAAGATCAAGGCGTTGAAAGGGTCTCTCGACGAGACGGAACTGCCGCGACTTGAGAGGGAGCTAAAAACCCTGCAGGCGGTGAAGCGGCGACATGACGGAGAGACACGTACAGTCGTTAAGGAACTCAAGGAACGCGAGGCGACGAAACGGCGAATCGCTAAAGAGAAGGCCGACGAGAAGAAGAAGCTGAACGAGCACGGCCGTGCGATCACGGAGATGCTCGGAAGGACCATCAATTCGTATCTCGGCCGCCTGAACGCGGGATTCAAGATCGACTATCGAGAACCGAACTACCAGGGTAAGGAGCCGGCCGCGAGCTACCAGATTCTAATCAATGACGTGCCAGTGTCACCGCGCAGCGCGTCGCCTGGCTTGGCCGACGCGAGCTTCAGGAACACGTTGAGCGCAGGGGACAAGTCTACCTTGGCCTTGGCGCTCTTCCTGGCGAAGCTCAACGCCGATCCGGCACTCGGTGAGACCATCGTGGTGCTGGACGATCCCTTCACAAGCCTCGATAACTTTCGGCGGCAGTTCACGGCGATTGAGATCCGGAAGCTGTGCGACCGGTCCGCGCAGACGATTGTGCTGTCCCACGACAAGACGTTCCTGCGACTCTTGTGGGACAAGATCGACCAAGGCACGATCAAGTGCGTCGCGGTACAGACGGGCGCTCCCGGCATGACAACGAGCGCCCCGTACGATATCGAATCGGAAACACGCCCCCGGCATGTCACCGAGCGCATGAAAATCGAAGAGTTCGTCGAGGGCGAGCCGCACGAAGCCGGCTACATTCGAACCCGGCTTCGAACGGTCTGTGAGGACTTTTACCGGCGTGGTGATCCGGGGTTGTTCCACGAGGCGGCGAGCCTTGACGAAATTGGCCGGCTCCTGCAAGGCGCGCCCGAGGAGCATCCGTACAAGGGCGTCATCGAGGACCTGCGTGACATCAATGAGTACTCCCGCCGGGAACACCACGCGGAGGTCGAGGACGACCCGAGCGGCGAGTCGTCGGACGAGGAACTGAAGGGCTTTTGTCGGCGCGTCCTGGATCTGACACGCGGCATGTGAACCTCACCCCGATCGGGACGGCCGCGTTGTCCGATGGGATGGCGCGGCTCGGGGAGTTCCGTATCGTGACCTGAACGGCTGGAGTCCGCGCCCCCCCCGCGGCACAGGGGCCCGTCGGGCGCCGCTGGTGGGACAGGGCTGGCCGAGCGGCCTTGCGGAACGGGAGGTCGGCTACGGGGGCGGACGGTGCGAAGCCCCCGGTCGCGGTCGGCGGTGGTCCGCCCTGGAGCCCGTGGGTCAGGTCCCGGCGGCCGGCCAAGCGCCGGATGCGGGGATGGAGAGCCGCTGCCGGTGCGGGTGCCGATGAACGGGGTTCTGTCAACTTGGGGGGATTTCCACCGTCGGCGGCGGCTGGTCCCCCGCCCCCGCGCCGCCGGAATCGGGCAGTTACCGCGCGCCCGGGGGCGGACTCCAGGGCTGCCCCCGCAGGGTGTGGCACTTCATTGCGGGAAGTCCGTCTGGAGCCGGAGACGCGGAACTCGCGGGGGCGGACGGCGCGTCTGCCCCGTCCCCGACGAGCGGAGGTCCTCCAGGCCGAT